>NZ_AGAF01000282.1 GCF_000224515.1 Desulfosporosinus sp. OT
AAAAAATAAATGTTGACAGTACACATTGAAAATGGTATTATAACTGAGCGCCACAAAGACGCACAATGATTGAACAAGTAAGGGGTAGAAACCTCGAGCTAGTCAATCTCGGTCAGGCAAATTAGTTATTGACAACGCGAGTTGAAAATGCTAAGATATAAATCTGGCCACGGCAGCTAGCCATCCTGCAAGAAGGCTAATACGTGCGAAAACAGTGTCTTCGGACGCTGCTCTAACCTTGAACATCCCTGTTCAAGTCATGGTCTTTGGTCGCTCCCGGACATCCTGCAAGAATGTTAATTCGTGCGAAGACAGTGTCTTC
>NZ_AGAF01000281.1 GCF_000224515.1 Desulfosporosinus sp. OT
CTGCTCCTGTCGCTCCTGTCGCTCCTGCTGCTCCTGTCGCTCCTGTCGCTCCTGCTGCTCCTGTCGCTCCTGTCGCTCCTGCTGCTCCTGTGCATGAGCTATAGTTTATACTTAAAAAAGGTGGATTGACACTTCCCGTACTTGCGTACCCAATAATCGTATCTATTTTATCTTCGATTCCAATAAGTGTAATACCGTCATTCACATGACAAGCATTAACCCAACCTTGAACTAAATCCTTAATATCAATTCCTATATAAGATCCTACGTCACTATCGGTTACATTGAAAGAATAAGGAGAAATAATAGTATTTGGTGCTGTATCCCAAGTTACAGTTGCTTGGTTAAAGTCGCTTTCATTTTCATATATTGTTACGGTTTGTGGCGCTAGCTCCGCATCGGATTTATCTTTTCTGTTTACAAATAAAAATAGCTTAGCACTACATATTGTGTCAGAGCATAGTAAATTAATATCGAATTTTAATAATGTTCTATAAGCATCCGGTTTACAACGATTTACTGTACTTACAATATATTGTCCTGTAAACAATTGATTGACGGTTCCAAAATTAGTATTGTGATAAAATTGGGATATATAGACACTATCAGTAGGGAAAACATCAATAGCTGCCATTGTTTCGCCACCTTATATTCGTACTTTCTCCATAATATGCAATTATAGTAAAAATGACATATGAGGCAGTAAGCACCGCGAATGCCACCAGCATTGATCTAGAACCATGTACCGATTCAACAGCTCCCTAATGGTCGAGTGTCCCTACTCTCTTTTGTAACAATCTTTTTCTCTCTGAAAAAAATTCGTCACAATAGTAGTTCCCTGTCGTAAATACTCCAATGATAGATGCGAAACCAATAAGAATACATTAAGGGGATTACCCATGACAACAAATAACCAATAGAATAGCAAGCGAGAAGTCCCCCTACCTGCTCCAACACGCTAATAATCCCGTTAACTGGTATCCTTGGAGCGAAGAGGCTTATTCCGAAAGCAAAAAAGCCAGCTTCCGTACTAAGGAAACCGACTTTCAGTTATTTGTATATCCCTCCGCTTGCGTATACGCGAGTCACAAACCCAATGAGAAAGCCAGTGAACACTAGGGACATCACTACAAACCTTTTCTAATTAGTAACTGTGAACAACCCCAACCACTGGCAAGCAATCCGGGAGAAGACCCCTCCCTTTCAGTCAACGTTCTTACCCTTAGATTTGTAATTCCTAAAGGTCACATATTTTCACTCTAAGGCAGAAATACTATTTCCAAGTATGTGAGGTGAATTTACAATTGGATAGACCAGCCCCTTCGTCAACCGTTCGTCGCTACATGGCTTATTTAAGTACCTTGGGTACAACACAACTCCACTTAAGAAACCCTTTTGTAATTGCTTGGTGGTCTATGGCCTATCCTGGCTTAGGACACCTGCTGTTATCAAAATACTTAAGGGGATTTTTGTTGTTTAATTGGGAAGTGTTTTTGAATTACAAAGCACATATTAACCTCGGAATCCTATATTCGTTTACAGGCAGATTCGAAATGGCCAAGAACGCCCTTGATATCACTTGGGTTATGTTGTACGCTCCAACTTATTTATTTGCAGTTTGGGATTCTTATCGAACAACCGTTGACCTCAATCTGCAATATATCTTAGCTTCAAGAGAAGATGCCGAAGTTAAAATGTTTAACATTAATTCAATAGAAATTAATTATTTAGATAAGAGAACGCCATGGATTGCTTTGGCGTGGTCAGCGTTGATGCCTGGACTAGGGCAAATCTATATTCATCGGATACCAAGTGCTTTCTTTTCAATGGGTTGGTTTATAGTAATGGCCTATCTCTCCAAGCTACTTCCCGCTCTTCACTACACTTTACTGGGACACTTTGAGCTAGCTAAATCGGTTGTTGATGCCCACTGGTTATTAAATATCCCTTGCATCTATGTCTGGTGCATGTACGAAGCCTATGTTAATACCGTAGAAAATAATAAACTCTTTGATTGGGAACAATCCAAATTTTTAAAGAAGAATTATCAATATAAATATTTTAAAATGCCCTTTGTACGATAGGCTGGAATGAGGTTGAATGGATGTATATTGTCTCTACCTTTGAACACTCGAATTATCTCGAATTAGCCATTACGGCCATTCAAATGAAAGGAATAGCCAAAGAAAACATTCTTTGTGTTCCTATGGATAAAAGAAGCGAAGACAAGAAACTATTTGACACCCTTCATTCCGCCGATGGCTTAAGTTTGTTAGATTTGCCCATTATTTTAGCAACTGTATTATGTCTCCTTGGAGGAATCTATGGTTTCATATTAAAATGGGGTCCTGTGTTATGGGGACTAATCGGCTTTTTTATTGGATTTGGTATAGGTTTCATTATTAAGCTAATAACGACTAAAAAATATAATAATAGACAGAAAAAACTTAAGGCAACGGAGGTTGTCATGATTATTGATTGTAATGATAATCAGTTAGATATGATTAAAGACATATTATGGGAACATAACGCACTCGGTGTTAGCAAATTAAGTCTTGGGTAAAAACATTTACCTTGCTTATAGATAAAAAACACAAAAGACAATGTGAAAAAATTATAATAATGCTACTATATCAATTATAAATGAGAGGCGTCGTTCCTATGAACAATGACTATATTAAAGGGATGGAAGATGCATATAACTTAATTTCTCAAGCAAATATTGACATGATTAGTCTTTGGCTTGAATACACCTTCCTTAGTTGGCAATGGTGGTTCGGTATATGCTTATCAATTATTCCATGGGTTGTATGGCTAAAATTCAGAAGAAAAGAGAGCACATATAGACTATTACTTGCAGGTTTCTTTGTAATCCTTATTTCTTCATGGCTCGACGTTATGGGTATTTTATTTGGTTTATGGTCTTACTACTATAATGTTGTTCCATTTTCTCCTGCATTTATTCCCTGGGATTTTACACTTCTACCTGTCGCAGTAATGTTCTCCTTGCAGGTTACATTTAAAATCGGCCCAATTATAAGAGCAATGGTCTTTGCTGCATTTAGTGCCTTTATTATGGAACCATCTTTTGTGTATTTGGGATTTTATAACCCCAAACATTGGAAATACATATATTCTTTCCCCATCTTTATAGTAATTTATTTAGTTAGTGTTTGGATTTCTAAAAGGTCACATTTTAAAAATCTATAATTTCATATATTTCGTGATTCTCAAATTATCACTAGCTTCCTTGATAATTTTTCTGTACGCTCAAACTTATAAGCGTAACACATTTGCCTGATTCAACTTCCCAGAACTTTAATTTGTTCCGAGATAACGATACTATGGGACCAAAACAGTATTACTAAGGACTCTACTTAGTTCCTCCAGGCAAAAAGGCTTAGGTAAAGCCGCTTTGAATCCATACCTTTTAAAATCGATCATAATGGCGTCGTTACAGTAACCGCTGGAGGCTATGGCCTTGACATGGGGATCTATTTTAG
Source organism: Desulfosporosinus sp. OT (assembly GCF_000224515.1). GTDB lineage: Bacteria > Bacillota > Desulfitobacteriia > Desulfitobacteriales > Desulfitobacteriaceae > Desulfosporosinus. Next base: position 3,504 of record NZ_AGAF01000281.1, read on the forward strand.
TGATCTCCGCTAGGGCCTTCCTGCCTCCTCCTCCACCGGGGATGGTTAGATCAAAAATAACCGCATCGTAGGGTCTGCCCTTCTCCATAGCTTCCTTGTAAAGAAGGATCGCTTCCTCTCCATCTACAGCAAAGGAAGGTTCACAACCTAACTGGGCCAGCATCCCCCCGATAACTTCTCGTATGGTGGCTTGATCATCCATAACCAAAATTTTGCCCTGCCTAGGGGGAGATGATTCTATAGCCTTCTTCTCTGACAGAGCCATTCCCTGTATGGCTGGAAGGTAGACAGATACAACTGTTCCTTGACCAGGTTCAGACTCAACACTGATGTGACCATTGTGCCGCCTGACTATGGAATAAGAAGTAGCTAATCCCAGCCCATTACCTTGAGCCTTTGTCGTAAAGTAAGGATCAAAAATCCTGTTCAACTGGTCTTTATGGATGCCAATGCCGTAATCTTTTACGGTTATTTTCAGATAGGGTCCTATGTTTAACGACAGACCCTCTTCCTGGGTCAAGTATTTGTTCTCACACCTCAAAGACACCGTTCCCCCATTGGGCATGGCCTGCTGGGCATTGATGACCAGATTATTTACCACCTGTCGAATATGTCCGCCATCAACCTCAACCATCCATAAATCATCGGGCAAATCAAGTTCATGACGCACTTTAGAACCCCTCATCGCAAAAATGACGGTATCTTTAAGTAAGGGAACAATGGATATCACCTCTTTAAGGGGCTTACCACCCTTGGCAAATGTCAGCAGCTGCATGGTTAAATCCGTGGCCTGCTGGCAGGCTTTTTCTGCCTCTTCCAATAGTTCCAGGTTGTTTTCCTGTTTCAAACTCTTCATTTTGAATAACGAGATGTTACCTAATATAACCGTCAGAAGATTGTTAAAGTCGTGGGCTATGCCCCCAGCTAGAATTCCTAAAGATTCCATCCGTTGATAATTCAGCTTATCTTCCTCAATCTTCTTCCGTTCGGTAATGTCTTTGACCGCAAAAAAGTAAAGAGTACTTTTTTCATCTTTCGCTTTTTCTTGCTCTTTCTCTGCTATTCCTTCAACTAAAGCCCAAAAAACTGTCCCATCATTCTTCCGGAGGTTCAGTTCGCATTCGAGCTTTGTCTTAATTTGCCACAGTGACTTGCAGTAAAGAGAAAAAATGTGTTGGTGTTCATCTGCCACTAAACTCATAAAACCCTTACCCAATAACTGGTCCTTCTCCACTCCGAATAGAGCAGACCCAGTCCGGTTGACTTCCAGGATCAGGCCATTGGTCCCACAAGTAAAAAAACCCACTGGAGCAAAATCATATAATTTCCTATATTTATCCCTGGATAATTCGTTCTCCAGACCAACACGCTGCAATTCTTCATTTTGCATCGATAATTCGATTTGATGAATCTCAAGTTCCATATTCTCCATTAAACCTTCTGCCGAAGTATTCCCTATAGCTCTGTTCTTTTGGTTTCTCAGTGCTTCTGCTTCTTGGCGCAATTTTACACCATCCATGCAATCACCAACCCCCTTTTTAAACATAACTAAATTAATTCTCCATCTTAAAGATGACCAGGATTAAATCAGCGGATGGTTTTTTGCTGTTAATCCGATGGGCATCGAGGAAAATTTTTTTATAGCCGACGCCTGCGAATTCATAATCCAAGAGGAAGCTTCGAAAAGATACCCCTTCAGCGATAATAGTGGTAAGTTTATCCTGCAACTCGCGAGTGTTCCATCGGCCTTTGCTAAGTTGTGAAAGCAACCTGCCTTCCGTTTCTGAAGGCGTCACCTGGAAAACGCGGTAAAAATCCAGGTTCGCTGTTAGAACCCTAAAATCACCGTCCAGCACTAGGAGGGGAAAGTCAATGGCCTCAATGATACTAAAGGCATAATCACGTCTGTCCCTCAGCTCAGCATTTAATAAATTCAATGCCTTAAGTTTACCGATATTAACAAAAGAAACTACGACACCGGCCACCGTGTTTTCGGAGGTTCGGTAGGGTGTTAATCGCATCAAATACCATACCCCATCTAATGATTCAACCTCCTTCTCAATTTGGTCATATGTTTCCAGAATCCTCTGAGCTTCGCTGACAATATCCGTCTTTCGGAGCCTTGTTACAAGGTGGGCCAGAGGACGGCCAACATCTGAGGGAATGATATTAACGAGCCGGGGAACTAAAGGAGTATACCGCATAATGTTCAAATTACTATCAAGGAATATAAAGGCAATTTCTGTGCTGTTTAAAAGATTCGTCATATCGTCATTGGAGTGGGCCAGTTCATTCAGCTTATTTTGCAGTTCGTTGTTAACGGTTACGACTTCCTCATAGAGGGACTGCATCTCTTCGCGGGAAGTCTCCATCTCTTCATTTGAACTCTGTAATTCCTCATTAGCCGAGTGTAGTTCCTCGTTGGCCGCTGCTGTCTCCATGTAGGATAATTCAATCTCTTCTATTGTCCTGAAAAGTTGAACTTTAGTACTTTTCAACTCATTCTCCAGTTCGTCGATCCGCGTCACAGTATCGGACGAGCTGTCATCATTGTTGTTTAGCGGAGTATCTATGGATGATGCCGGAACTTCCTCAAAGATCACCAGAATCAATCCCTGTAATGTTCCGGGTTCCTCAATCGGCCTAACCCTAAAATTAAGAGTGACTTGTTCGTTATTGATGATCACCCTTACGCCTTCAATCGTAATATCTTCTTTTGTTTTAGCTGCCTGACGAAGTACCGCCCTTAATCTATACCGCATTTCCTCCTTAACCATGGTCGCGATGTTCAGACTAGCTTCTCCCGTTGCCAGTACAAAATATTTTCTGCTTCGGTTATTGATATAAATGATATCTCCCTTTTCATTGACTATAAAGCAGGGCGGGGTATAGTTTTCTAACAACATTTTCTCTATAGAATTAATCATTCCTGACTTTTCCGCTCCTACAATGCTTGTTAAATCTGCCCTTGCCCTCGCTGCCGTAACTATAGACGAACCGGGCAGAAAATTTGTCCAGAGTTTGGAGATGACATCCCGGCGTTTATATAACTTCCATTTGCTGTTTAGCACAGTATAAAGGTTCGTGTTGCTTCCAAAGGATTCGGAAGGACCTAAAAAGAGTATTCCATTGGGTAGAAGGCTGAAGTGAAAAAGGTTGGCAATCTTCTTTTGCAAGGAATTTTCAAAGTATATTAAAAGGTTTCGGCAGCTGATCATATCCACCTTAATGAAAGGCGGGTCTTTAATAAGATCATGGGAAGCAAAAATTATAGTTTCCCGGATTTCCTTGGAAATCCGGTATTTATTTTCTTCCAGCTTAAAAAAGCGTTTTATGCGCTCAGGGTACATGTCATCCGCGATGCTTAAGGGATATAAGCCAGTCCTTGCCGTTAAAACGGCATCTTCATCAATATCTGTAGCGAAGATCTGCAGAGTCATATTCTGCCGGGCTTTATTCATGCATTCCTGAATTATGATTGCCAGAGAGTAGACTTCTTCCCCGCTGGAACACCCGGGGATCCATATACGTAGGTTATATCCCTCCGGTTTATCTGCCAGTAAATCTGGCATCACTTGCTTCTCCAAAACTTCGAAGGCTTCAGAGTCACGAAAAAAACGGGTTACATTAATAAGTATCGCTTTGAAAAGGGTTTCCACTTCTGCCGCGTTGCGCTGCAAATAGCGAACATACTCCTCAATATCTTGAATATGGCAGACGCGCATTCTGCTTTCGATTCGCCTATAAATAGTGGCTTTTTTGTAAAGGGAAAAATCGTGGCCGTTGTGCATTTGGATAATAAAAAGCACTCGCTTAAGTATTTCTGAGTTCTCATTCAATTTTTCGTTCATACTCCGCGAAGCTCTTCGTTGCAACCACTTGCTATGGACAAGGAGTTGGTCACCCATTTTCCCAATGGGTAAACTATAATCTGCCAGTCCCAAGACCGAGGCACTGCCAGCGGAATCAGCACAACCTGCTATGCCGCCGTCCTGGACCATTACCGTACCAAACTGTGCTTTAATTTCTTTTAAGCCCAAGGCCCCATCATGACTTATACCGGGAAGAATAATACATATGGCATTTTCACCCTGGTCATAGGCCAGGGTGCTGAAAAAATAATCTAAAGGTTTTCGAGGATTAGAAAGGGGTTCCCGCAAATAAAAATTACCCCGTACAACTCCGGTATCTTTATCTTCTGGGCATATAAACACATGGTTTGGCAGTATCTTCATATCATCATTCACGGCTAAAACAGGCATAGATGTGTATTCCTGCAGGACCTGAACCGTCATTTCGTGACGGCCAACAATAACAAAGGCCATCCCACAGTCATCCGGCATATTTTCAAAAAAAGCCTTAAACGCCTTTCCTCCAACTGCCGAGACTCCGATTCCTACGACTGGAAAACTCTCGTTCACGCTAATGTGATTTTGCACAAATTATCCTCTGTTCATTCCGTATTTTAAATATCTATATAATAATATTGGACATTATATGGGTTTTACCTCTATTTTTCTTTAATTATTTAATTAATTATATTATGCATCTTAATTACCTAATAACTTTTCGAACACGAGTAATTAATTGGTTCTTTTATGTGCATTGAATATAAATACCCTACCAAACGGATACTAAAACAAAATAATTATGAGGTGATTGTTTTGTTTTCTATCTTTAAAAAATCATCTGAAGAAGTTATTGATATTCTAGGAGCCTTCAATTTATGGAATGCCTTAAGAGCACGTTATGGAAGTATAGAAACCCTTCAGCTGTATAGGAATTTTATCCATGACCGTGATTTTGATCTTATGCTTAGTCGCTTCTTAAGTACCTTTATACAGGAATCAAAGATATTGGAAGAGAAAGCAACCCACTATTCGGTAACCTTGCCCAAGAGACCCGCAGTGGATATCCGGATTGATAAAAAGCTCGATGAGCTTACAGACAGATATATTTACAGGAGAATATTTGAAGACTTAGTTACTCAAATGGTTGTCCTGGGTCGGTCTTACAGAACCACTACAAATAATGATCAACTCCGAGAACTTTTCAAACATGCCCTGTTAGGCCACGCCTATCAATTTCAGATACTATATAAATTTGGCAAATTAAAGAGTTGGGAGGACAATCCGCCGGCTTATAAGCCCTCCAAACCAATTAAAACTGAAGATTTATCAATCAGTGAGGCTTTCCATCTCTGGGACCATCTGAATTTAAGATATGACCAGCTGGAATTAGTCATGTTCTCCGTTAGTTTTGCCCATGACACAAGCTTTATTGCTATCTTAGATATGGGCTTAATAATTATCAAAAAGCAGATCGACAAACTTGAGGAACTGTGTCTAAAATATAGTGTCCATGTACCTGAAAGGCCACCCGCTGAAATGGTACAGCGCATAGATCCAGAAGCAATGGAAGATCAATTTATGTATAGGATTCTTCTCTCAGGCCTTCAGAATTCTATTGACCTGCACATGAGAGCCGTAATGGAGACCGTAAGAAATGACAGCCTGCGTAAAACATTCATCGATTTATTTAAAGACGAAATGAGTTCGTATGATAAGTTTCTAAAATACGGGAAAGGGAAAGGCTGGACAAAAATCCCCCCCATGTATGGAGAATTAGTATAAGCGAATGATTTATTTCAATAGCACTACAAAATAAGCCCTGTCCTCAAGACAGGGCTTAAAATGAAGAGCACACAATAGTCTACCTTGCACCCATATAGATAGCTTATTACCTAAACAATGATCTTTCGACCAAAATCAAGCAAGTCACAACCAATAAAGATGGTTCGTTCGACCATACTAGATATCTACCCAACCATATACAACCTCACGGCAATATATGACCAGTCAATTCATATATAAACAAGCAAAGCCTGTTCATATATGAAAAAAAATCAATACCCAGGATAATCTTCGCTCGACCCTTTACGATAAGTTGGAACCCTAGGGCAATAAATTAAAAATCGACTGCCATAAAGCTTTTCCCCACCATAAAAAATCTTCCCTCCGACTACATTCAGGCTTCCACCTAACTATAATCTTTGGTCGACCTATCTATATCTCCTGAAAGATATAGATAAATCTTAGCTCAACTATTGCATACCCTTCGCTATGATACTTCTCATTACTAAGCCTTCTTATGCATCGAAAATGCAAATTTATTGTCTTTCTTTAATATCTCGTCTACATCATCAAAAGAGAAGTTTTCAACCAAACGACTAAATTACTGCGTGTGAGACCAGGCGTTGACGATTTATCCTCAAACGATTTGTCCATCTCCGTAAACAATGTACTTAATAGTTGTTAGTTCCTTCAGACCCATTGGCCCACGAGCATGCAACTTTTGGGTACTGATTCCAATTTCCGCTCCGAAGCCGAAACGTCCCCCATCGGTGAAACGGGTTGAGGCATTTACATAAACAGCGGCTGCATCAATTTCTTTTAGAAATCGTTGGGCCCTTGAATAATTCTCTGTAATGATTGTTTCGGAATGCTTAGTACTGTACTTGTAAATGTGATCGAGCGCGGCATCTAGATGAGGAACGACCTTAACACTTAAAATAAGATCAAGGTGTTCTGCTACCCAGTCCTCTTCTATTGCAGGTAGCGCATAAGACAAGATTCCACATGTTCTCGGACACCCTTTAATTTCGACCTTATATTTCTTTAGCTCTTCTCCCATACGCGGAAGGAAGTCCTCAGCAATCGTCTCATCCACGAGTAAGGTTTCCAGCGCATTACAGACACCAGGATTTTGAGTCTTGGCATTTATTACTATAGGAATTGCTTTGTCAAAGTCTGCATATTTATCGACAAAAGCATGACACATTCCTGTTCCAGTCTCAATAACTGGTACCGTGGCATTTTGTACGACCGTTTGAATCAGCCCTGCACCACCTCTAGGAATAATGACATCCACATAACCATTCATGCGCATAAGCTGTTGAACCCATTCCCGGTTGGTCTCTGTAATCAGCTGGATACATCCCTGCGGCAACCCGCTCTCCTCAGCAGCCTCGGCGATTACTCTGGCCAAAACCTTATTACTTTCTATGGCCTCGGACCCTCCCCTGAGGATTACCGCATTGCCAGATTTTATACATAAGGCTGCTGCATCAACCGTTACATTGGGCCTCGCTTCATAAATCATCGCCACAACCCCTAGCGGAACATGGGTCTGCTGAATGCGCAAGCCATTTGGACGCGTCCAAACTTCCCCTTCCCCAACAGGGTCTCGTAAGACGACAACTTCTCTGAGTGCATTACTAATATCCAAAATGCCTTTTGAGGTCAGCCTTAAGCGGTTGACCAAACTATTCTTCAGTCCTTTTTCCTCGGCTGCTTGAACATCTATAGAATTGGCCTGAAGAATTTCTTGTTCATTATTCACGAGAGCTTCAGCCATGGCAAGCAGTGCCTTGTTTTTAGACTCAGTATCAACAAAAGCCAATTGACGAGCCGCAACCTTAGCCTTTCTCCCAATCTCCATTAATTCTGCATGAAACATGATAGTCCCCTCCCTTTTCTAATTTCCACAATATTAACCTGAAACTCAATGTTCTAAAAACCATCTTCATCGGTAATGACAAATTATATCATTTCTTCAAGGTTTTAATAAAGTTTCTAAGGCAACTTCTTCTTAACCTAGCCTCAAATCCTTAGAGTTTTTTCTATACCATGGCAAGAATATTTTTAGATATTTTCTTTCCTATTGAACTCACATTACCCATCTAGCATAAGAGTCATATTATCACGGTGAACCACTTCTTCACAGTCAAAGTCAGGAATGATTTGCAGCATTTTCTCAGAATGCAGCCCTTTAACGAGCTGAACCTCATCACTACTTAGCTCTACGACTCCCCTAGCAATCTCCTCTCCTTTTAGATTAGTAATCCGAACAATTTCTTTACGCTCCCAGGTCCCCTCAGTTGTTATGATTCCTTTGGCAAGTAAACTTTTACCTTCTCCCACAAGGGCCTTTGCTGCTCCATCATCGACTTGGATGCTACCTTCGGATAATCCCCCATAGGCAATCCAACGTTTCCGGCCCGCCAGACGATGCTTTGCTGGCTGAAAATAAGTCCCTATTGGGGCCTGGCTCTCTGTCAAGCCGAGGAGTTCTCTGATGCGAGTGAAGTTTAAAAGGAGCGTACCAATTCCAAATCGTGTGGCTATCTTTGCCGCCCTAAGTTTCGTAACCATTCCTCCGGTACCCATAGAAGTCCCTGCCCCACTTGCCATACTCTCTACAGCTGACACCTCTGTAACTTCTTCGATAAGTTGAGCCAGGGGATCTTTTTTAGGATTAGTCGTATACAGGCCATCAACATCTGTAAGAATGATTAATAAATCCGCGTGAACGAGACCTGCAACTAAGGCAGAAAGGCTATCATTATCTCCAAAACAGAGTTCTTCTACCGCCACTGTATCATTTTCATTAATAATAGGAATGACATGTAAGCGCAATAATTTTTCGAGCGTATTTTGAGCATTGTGATAGCGAGCCGCTTCGGCTAGATCAATTCGAGATAAAAGAATTTGGGCTCCCACCAAGCCGTGTCGTTCAAGATTTCGAGAGTACCGTTCAATAAGCACTCCCTGTCCAACCGCTGCAACTGCTTGTTTACCCGCTAGATCCCGTGGCCGCACCTGTAGTCCGAGTTGTCCCATACCAGCAGCCACTGCACCTGAGCTTACTAAAACGCATTCTACGTCCTTATGCTTCAGCGCCGCGATTACTGTAACTATTTCATTAATCGCGTGATCATCTAAACCACCTTCAGGATGATTCAAGCTGCTGCTTCCTACTTTTATAACTACTCTTCGAACCTCAGGTGAAATCACTCCGAATACTCTCCTTCCATGTCTCCTGCACGCCGTGCACAGGCTTGAGCAGCCTTCATCACGATTTGAGGTAATTTTTCTTCACTAAATACTCTTAAGGCAGCATAAGTCGTCCCATTTGGAGAAGTCACTTCCTCACGCAATTTCGCAGGGGACTTCTCACTTTCCGTCAGCATTTTACCCGCCCCGACCAGGGTTTCACGTGCTAACATCTCGGCTTCTTCTTCACTCAGGCCTAATTGAACCCCTGCTTGAATTAAGCTCTCGGTGAAAAGGTAAAAATAGGCTGGCCCACTGCCACTTAGGGCAATTAAGGCATTCATTTTTTCCTCCGGGATCCACAGAATCCGCCCAATGGCCGAAAAAATTTGTTCCGCAATCTCCGCCTGGTCTGGAGCTATTGTTTCACCCCGCACCAGCCCAGTCATAGATTGCAGCACCGCCGTTGAAGTATTTGGCATTGCCCGAACGATCGCAACACCCGGTAGGGACTTGTGGAATACCTTTAAGGGAATACCCGCTGCAATACTGATAATCAGTTTATCTTGTAATGAATAATTCTTTAGATGCTTAAGCACTTCATGAACGTCTTTCGGCTTCACGGCGATAATCAAGACACGAGAGTTATCTACAAGCTCTTGCAGTGCGGTAGCTTTAATACCATACTTGTCAACCAAATGTTGAAGTCGTTCATGGTTCGCCCGATTGGTGACTCGAATATTGATGCCTTTATCTATTTTCTTAAGCCCGCCGATAATGGCCTCCGCCATATTTCCTCCACCAATAAAACCGATACTTTCGTTCATACACCAACACCCTTTCTATTTCATGAGGACTAAAATACAGAGGTGGTTACAAGGGGGAAAGGTTCTGTCATTCAAATTTAACGCCTTTGACTCGTTATAACTATTTTCTTCCTTTTGAATAGTGCATATACAAGCCACAAAACATCCTACCCTTAACTCCTGTATCCTAACTTACGTTAAGCGCATTTTAACATTTATCAAAAAGGCGCAAACAGGACCACAGATTTCTCCGCCGTTCCAAACCCCGTCGACCCAAGCTCAGAGGAAGTTTCTTAGCTTAGAGAGCGCTTTAGCGGAATTGCGTCAAGTGAATAGCAATGCAGCGTGTGCGAGTGGGCTAAGAAACTTCCTCCCTTCTCCCTCTCCTACGCAAAAAAGGCTTCTCTCATCCTTATTAAGGGACGAAAGAAGCCTTCCGCGGTACCACCTTTATTGCACAATGCCAACTTCATGTTACAGGATCTCTCCAGCAACATTCCATTTAACGGTGGAAACCGTCCGACTCATCATCAGAGCATCACGACTGGGTTCCAATATCGTGTGTGGAAAAACTTTCAGCCTTTGTTTTTCTCTCTGAACATCACCGTTTATTGTACTAGGTCGATCCAATGCTTTCCTCTTTATACAGTTAAATATACTTTACCGCACAAGACCAAAAAATTCAAGGTTTTATTCCCATTATCCCTTCGTTAGTGCAGCAACGACAGCATCTCCCATTTCTCGAGTTCCCAATACCTTATCGCCTGGTTGGGCTAAATCCGAAGTTCGATACCCCTCTTGCAAGACTTTTTCTACAGCTTGCTCAATCATTTGGGCCTCATTTTCTAAGCCAAACGAATAGCGTAACATTAAGGCTCCCGATAGAATCGTTGCTAACGGATTGGCAATATTCTTCCCAGCAATATCTGGCGCCGAGCCATGCGCTGGTTCATAGAGTCCTTTTGTCCCATTTAAGCTTGCCGAGGATATCATTCCAATGGACCCCATCAGCATAGATGCCAAATCGGTTAGAATATCTCCAAACATATTTTCCGTAACAATGACGTCAAATTGAGAAGGATCACGGACTAATTGCATTGCTGCATTATCCACATACATATGTGTCAATTCAACATCCGGAAAATTCTGTGCAATTTCCATCGTTATTTCACGCCAAAAACGAGATGTTTCCAAGACGTTTGCTTTGTCTACTGAACAAAGCTTTCTACGTCGCTTAGCAGCCATTTGGAAACCAAGTTCTACAATGCGACGGATTTCCTCCTCAGAATATGTCAACGTGTCAAAAGCACTCTTAGGGTTTGTCCCTCTCCCTTTTTGCCCGAAATAGAGCCCACCGGTCAATTCACGCAAAACGACAAGATCAACGTTCTTGACAACTTCAGAACGAAGTGTGGAGGCTTCCACCAACATGGGGAGCATCTTAACAGGACGAATATTGGCAAAAAGACTTAATGCCTTTCGTATGGCGAGCAGGCCTCCTAATTCTGGGCGTTGTGGTGCTGGAAGGGTATCCCACTTAGGCCCTCCAACTGAACCTAAGAGAATCGCATCTGCTGCCTGAGCCGCAGCTAACGTTTCATCAGGTAACGCCTTGCCCATTTCGTCAATAGCTGCTCCACCAATTAAACCACTCTCGAAATTAAGGCTAGTCGAGCAACCTTTTAACACCGCTTGTAAAACTTTAACCGCTTCCGGTGTAATCTCTTTCCCAATACCATCGCCCGGAAGTACTAAAACGTTAGGCATTCTTTTTTCTCCCTTCAACATATGTGACTGCCTTTAGCCCTCATTCTTCTCGCGAACCGTAATCCAGCCTCTTTCGAAGGCCCTGTTTACCGCCTGAAGATAGCCCAATACACTAGCTTCAATTATATCTGTACTTACTCCACGTCCGCCAACTAGATTCTCACCAAATTTAACGGTAACGGCGACCTCTCCTTGAGCATCTTCTCCACCATCAAGTGCCTGCAGTGAATAGTGCGTCAGTTTCCCTTTTGTGCCTAGAACCTTATCGACAGCTTTAAACGCAGCATCAACCGGACCATCCCCACAGGCCGCATCTTCTAAACGCTGTCCGTTATACATTAACCTGACCGTTGCTGTTGGGAGAATATGAGTCCCGCTGGAAACCTGGAGATAATCTAAGTGAATCGGATCAACCTTCTCGGTTTGCACATCTGCGAGGGAGAATAAATCAGCTGTCGTCACTTCTCGTTTACGATCAGCCAATAACTTAAATCGAGAAAACACCTCTTCAAATTGGCTTTCGTCTAAATTCAACCCGATCTCAGCAAACCGTTGATGAACTGCGTGTCGCCCCGAGTGTTTTCCTAGGATAATTGATTCCGCATCGACCCCAATCAGGCTCGGTACCATAATTTCATAGGTAGAGCGTTCTTTAAGTACACCGTCTTGGTGAATACCTGATTCATGGGCAAAAGCGTTTTTACCCACAATGGCTTTGTTATGCTGAATCATCATGCCCGATAAACGACTGACCAATTGACTTGTCCTAGCGATCTCAGTCGTAACGATGCTCGTGTCAACACCGAATTGGTCCCTACGAGTGTGTAGAGCCATTATTAGTTCCTCTAAGGCCGCATTACCAGCGCGTTCTCCGATTCCATTGACTGTACACTCCAATTGATGCACTCCAACTCCAACTGCTGCCAGAGTATTCGCGACTGCAAGACCTAAGTCATTATGGCAATGTACGCTTACTTTGACTTTTTCAATTCCGATCGTACGCGTCATAACTGCTCGTAAAAATGACCCATACTCCTCGGGGGTTGCATAGCCTACTGTATCCGGAATGTTAAGTACCGTAGCTCCTGCTTTAATTACCTCAGTAAAAACACTCGCCAAATAATCCACCTCACTGCGTGAGGCGTCTTCCGCACTAAATTCCACATCAGCAACTTTTGATTTAGCCAACCGGACGGCTTGTACAGCAAGCTCTAAGACCTCTTGAGGTGACTTCTGCAGTTTATAGCGCATATGAATTGGTGAAGTGGCAATAAAGGTATGAATGCGAGGGGCCTCCCCACCCGAAAGTGCTTCCCATGCACATTCAATATCTTTAGCATTGGCCCGTGCCAGGGCTGCCACGCTTACATCCTTGACCTCCTGAGCAATGCGACGGACTCCCTCCAAATCTCCCGGGGAGGCAATGGGAAACCCGGCTTCGATAACATTAACACCCAACTTAGTTAATTGACGAGCAATTTGCAACTTTTCATCTGCGTTAAGTGCTACTCCCGGTGATTGCTCACCGTCTCTTAGCGTAGTATCAAAGATCTCAATCCGACGCATCCCTCAACCTCCATTATTCGTGTTTTTTCAACCAGCTCATCATTCCTCTTAAGTTTTCCCCAACTTTTTCGATGAGTTGATTTTCTTCACGGCGAGCTATAGCATTAAAGGCCGGACGATTTGCTTGATTTTCCAGTAACCAGGCTTTAGCAAAGGTTCCATCTTGGATTTCTGCCAGAACTTTTTTCATTTCTTTACGGGTTTCTTGATTGATAATCCGCTTACCAACGGTCATATCACCATACTGTGCAGTATCTGAAACAGAATAACGCATCCAACTTAAGCCGCCTTCATACATTAAGTCGACGATGAGCTTAAGCTCGTGTAAGCACTCAAAATAGGCGATTTCAGGCTGGTAACCAGCTTCTACTAAGGTTTCAAATCCAGCTTTGACAAGTTCGGAAGCCCCTCCGCAAAGAACCGCTTGTTCTCCGAACAAATCTGTTTCAGTCTCTTCACCAAAGGTTGTTTCCAGGACTCCAGCTTTAGTTGATCCAATTCCTTTGGCATAGGCTAAGGCTAATTCTTTGGCTTTGCCCGTGGCATCTTGATGAACCGCGATCAATGCAGGTACACCAGCGCCTTCGGTATAAGTACGACGTACTAAGTGACCCGGGCTTTTCGGAGCCACCATAAAGACATCAACGTCTTTCGGAGGAACAATTTGCCCGAAGTGAATATTAAATCCGTGAGAAAAGACAAGAGCTTTACCTGAGGTCAAATGCTGCTTAATTTCATTTTGATAAACCTTGCTTTGCGTCTCATCGGGAAGCAGGATTTGAATGACGTCAGCGCGCTTAGCTGCCTCTTCGACTGTCATAACCTCAAAACCTGCAGCTTCTGCACGCTCCCACCGAGCACTTCCCGGACGAAGGCCGATCAAAACTTTAAGCCCAGAATCCTTTAGGTTTTGAGCCTGGGCATGTCCTTGGCTCCCATATCCCATAACAGCAATAACTTTCCCTTTTAATAACTCCAGATTTGCATCTACTTCATAATACATTTTTGCCATTTCATATCTTCCTCTCATTAATAAGCCTGTTTAATTTAGGTCTTATTCATAGTATAACTCTCTGAAGCCTCAAACATCCGATCGCATAATGGCAATCTTTCCGGTTCGAACCAACTCTAGTAACCCATAAGGACGGATGGCCTTAACAAACCCATCAATTTTTTCAATGTCCCCCGTCAACTCGACGGTAAGGTTGGTTCTTCCCATATCTACAACCCGTCCTCGAAAAATATCGATCGTTTGAAGAACCTCTGACCGGGTTTCCGAGCTAACCTTGATACGTATTAACGCCAGTTCCCGGTTAACAACACTCTCGGCTGTCAAATCAGTTACTGAGTGGACGATCACCAGTTTATTGAGCTGATTTCTCACTTGCTCAATAACCTGAGCATCGCCATTTACGACAATAGTCATTCTCGATAAGGCAGGATCTTCTGTTTGGCAGACAGAGAGACTATCAATATTATACGCTCTTCGCGCAAATAATCCAGCTATCCGGGTCAAAACACCAGGATGATTCTCCACAAGGGCCGCAAGTGTATGCAACATGTTTTTACCCTCCTAGCATTTCTGTAATGGGTTTACCCGGTGGAACAATTGGCAAGACATCATCGTTAGGAGAAATCGCAAACTCTAACAAGACAGGGCCGGGATGTTCAAATGCTTCCGAAATAGCGCTGCGTACCTGTTCCAAGGAATCAACACGGATTCCGCGAATTCCATAGGCCTCCGCTACTTTGATGAAATCTGGATTTCCCTGAAGATCGATCTGATTATACCGCTCGCCACTAAAATATTTCTGCAGTTGGCGAACCATACCTAAGACTCCGTTGTTTAGAAGTACTATTTTAACGGGAAGTTTATTATGAGCAATGGTCGCAAGTTCCTGAATACACATTTGAAAGGAACCATCCCCAGTGATCAAAACAGCCATATCGTCAGGACGAGCTATTTGAGCACCCATAGCAGCTGGAAGGCCAAAGCCCATTGTTCCGAGCCCACCACTGGTCGCAAAATTACGTGACTTGACAACTGGATAAACTTGGGCAGCCCACATTTGATGCTGTCCGACATCCGTTATCACCATCGTATCCTCGTTGGCAAGCTCTCCGATACATTCGATGACCAGCTGAGCGGTCAATCTATCCTTGTCATACCTCATAGGATAATAATTTTTCCAAGAACGCAATTGGTCCCACCACTCGGCTACTTGAGGAAGCTGAAAGCCTGCTAAGGCTTCTAATAGTTCTTCCAGAACCAGGCGAGCATCACCAACGATCGGGATATGCGTTCTTACCACCTTAGCAATTTCTGCAAGATCGATGTCAATATGAATGATTTTAGCTCTGGTTGCAAAAAGATGGCCTAAACCACTGGTCACACGATCATCAAACCGCACCCCCACTGCAATGAGCAAATCGCAATCATCCACAGCATAGTTTGCCGCTACGGCTCCATGCAAACCTACCATACCTAAGAGATTAGGATGCCCATAGGGGAAGCACCCGATTCCCATCAAGGTCGTAACCACTGGCAACGAGGCTTTTTCCGCCAACTGCTTTAAGACTGCTCCAGCTCCTGCCGTAATCACACCACCCCCGGCATAGATTACAGGTTTGCTGCATTCTGAAAGTGCCTTCGCTACTTCAGCGATCTTATCGCTATCTCCCTTGCCTGGCACATGATACCCCTTCAAGTTCATCTCGGTTGAGAAAGGTTCGATTTCTGCAGCTAAAACGTCCTTGGGAAGATCGATGAGTACAGGACCTGGCCGACCTGTTCCGGCCAGATAAAAGGCCTCTTTGACAATCCGTGGAATCTCTCGTGCATCCTTAACCAAATAACTGTGCTTAGTAATCGGCGTGGTGATCCCTGTGATATCTGCTTCTTGAAAAGAGTCTGTTCCGAGTAGACTGGTAACCACCTGCCCTGTTAAAACAACTAAGGGAATAGAGTCCATATAGGCATTGGCAATACCTGTCACTAGATTCGTGGCTCCCGGACCTGACGTTGCTAAGCATACTCCTACTTTACCGGTTACGCGTGCATAACCATCGGCAGCATGCACTCCTCCTTGTTCGTGGCGTACTAGAATATGTCGAACAGAACTATCGAGTAGGGCATCATACAACGGGAGCAATACTCCACCTGGATAACCAAAGATAACGTCAACGCCTTCCTTTTCCAGAGCCTCTAATAAGAGAGTTGCACCTTTTAAACTCTTTTTTCCTGCGTTCATACTCATCTCCCCCTCCTAACTCGTCAAGCCATTGCACCCTGCATACTTAAATTTTCAGAGCCCATCAATTCAAGTAAAGACGCGATGAACCTTCATGTTTCCGATCGCATAATGGCGATCTTTCCGGTTCGAACCAATTCTAACAACCCATAAGGACGAATCGCTTTAATAAAGGCGTTTATTTTACCAATGTCACCGGTTAGCTCAATGGTAAGATTGGTTCTCCCCATATCAACAACCCGTCCTCGGAAAATATCGACCGTCTGAAGAACCTCTGAGCGTGTTTCCGGGCTAACCTGGATACGTATCAACGCGAGCTCTCGATCAACAACACTTTCGGCTGTCAAATCCGTGACTGTGTGGACAATCACGAGTTTATTAAGTTGATTTCTCACTTGCTCAATGACCTGATCATCGCCATTTACGACAATGGTCATTCTCGAAAGCTTAGGATCGTCCGTTTGGCAGACAGAGAGACTGTCAATATTATACGCCCTGCGCGCAAATAATCCTGCCACCCGCGTTAAAACACCAGGATGGTTCTCCACAAGAACAGCAAGTGTATGCAACATGTCTTTACCCCCTAGCATTTCTGTAATGGGTTTCCATGTACAATCATTGGCAATATTCTTAAGTCACCTTTTTACCTGTATCTATACTCATTCCCCTCTCGCTCCTAACCTCTCATAATACATCTCGACGTTGTGCACCCTATGCATTGTATATTTCAGGGCCATTGACATGAGTAAAGGCCCGAAATGCAACAAGAAGCTTTCTATATACTTCCCCAGGAGTCCCATCGCCTATTACGCGACCATCAACTTTGATTACTGGGATCAATTCGGCAGCAGTACCAGTGAGGAAACACTCATCGGCAGTATACAGGTCATGCCGTGTAAATAGCTCCTCTACTGCCTTAGTTCCCAATTCACTCGCAAGTTGTAACACAGAATCCCGAGTGATACCTTGGAGTATGCCTGCTGAAAGAGGAGGGGTTTTTAATACTCCATCTCGATAGATAAAGATGTTGTCTGACGTACCTTCAGCCACATATCCGTCTTGATTAAGCATAATTCCTTCTACTACACCAGCCTGATTAGCTTCGATCTTGGCCAGAATGTTATTTAGATAGTTCAGTGATTTGATCCTCGGGCTCAACGAATCTAGATTATTGCGGCGAATGGCCACGGTTTTGACTTCCAGCCCCTGCTCATACATGCTCGGTTCAAAAATCTTTATTTGGGCCGCTATACAAAATATTGCCGCCCGTGGACACTTGATGGGATCTAGTCCCAGATCACCCTTGCCACGAGAAACGACCAAGCGAATATATGCATCCTTCAAATTATTACGACGCAGCGTCTCCAAAACGATGTCCTGCATCTCTTCTTTAGAAATACCAATGTTTAAAAGAATTGATTGTGCGGACTCATACAGGCGTTTTAAATGCTCTTCTAATTTAAACACTCGACCATGGTAGGCGCGAATTCCTTCGAAAATGCCGTCTCCATATAGGAAACCATGGTCGAATACCGAGATCTTTGCCTCCTCCTCTGAAACAAATGCACCATTGCAGTAGATAACCAATCCCATTTTTAAACAACCTCATTTCTTATATAGTCCAGACAGATTATAAAGAAAACTTGGCTGGCGCCAAGCCTTAGCGAAGGCGGCTGCCCAAGTTGCCCTTATGCTTAGAAAGTATATAACGAAGTTTATACTTTCTGATAGTAAAAAATAAAAACCCTAAGCGTAGTCCCCTAGCAACGTGGAACTTTCCGCTTGAGTTTTTTCTACCCACGGTGTAAATCCAATATGGATTCTGTACCGCTTGGACCAGACAGGTTGCCCCCGGAACCCTAGGTACACTTCCTTTTCTGTTATAAAACATTTATATTGTTAACTTTGTGTATATGATACAGAATACATACTTAAGTGTCAACCCTTTTTACAATGAATGTTAATGATTTCATCATTAAGCTCTTGTCAAAGACCGCTAAAACAAGGTATAATGTCCTCTATGTAAACACATTTGTTTTCTTTGAGAGGAGTTGTCTTGCCATGACGATTCACATTGGTATATTAGGTTTAGGAACGGTGGGTACCGGTGTCGTAACCATATTACAACAGAACGCAGAGGATATTCAGACTCGGGCCCATTGCGAAATTAAAATCAAAGCAATTCTCGATCGTGATCTTCACAGGGAACGCGAAGTTAGCGGAGACTTTCGGCTTACAGATCAACCAGAAGAAATTCTTCAAGACCCTGAAATTGATATTATTGTGGAAGTAATGGGAGGAATCGAACCTGCTCGTACCTTTATTTTAGAAGCTTTACGACATGGTAAACATGTTGTCACCGCTAATAAGGATTTAATTGCCCTTCATGGTCATGAACTTCTTGACGCCGCCGATGCGGCGGGGAAAGATCTCTACTTTGAAGCGAGTGTTGGCGGCGGAATTCCGATTATTGCAGCCTTAAAAGAGTCTCTGGCTGCTAACCGCATTACCGACGTAATTGGGATTATTAATGGAACAACTAACTACATTCTTACCGCCATGGCAGAACAGGGCCGAGAGTATGAGGAAGTTCTGGCTGAGGCCCAGCAATTAGGCTATGCTGAAGCCGACCCTTCTGCCGATGTTGATGGCTTGGATGCGGCACGAAAACTTGCAATCCTGTCTTCCCTTGCCTTTAACTCACGTGTTGCCCTCAAAGACGTATTTGTCGAAGGCATTTCTAAAATTACGCGCGAAGATCTAGCCTATGCAGCTGAGTTGGGTTGTACCATCAAGCTTTTAGCCATTACTAAACATCAAGATAAAGGAATTGAAGTTCGAGTACATCCCGCTATCTTGCCTAAAACTCATCCGCTCGCCTCGGTAAATGGTGTTTTCAACGCCATTTATGTCGTTGGCGATGCCGTTGGAGAAACCATGTTTTATGGACGAGGTGCAGGTTCTCTTCCCACAGGAAGTGCAATCATATCCGATATTATGCGCATTGTTCGCAATATCCAGTCAAACTCAAAATCGTCTATTAATTGTTCCTGTTACCTGGAACTCCCCCTCAAGGCCATATCAGACTTTCATACCTCTTTCTATGTTCGCCTTCTCGTCAAGGACGAACCTCGTGTCCTTGCTACCTTAGCCCTTCTTTTTGCCGAAGCAAATATCAGCTTCGCCTCAATCATTCAGAAACCCCGTGGCGAACAGCAAGCGGAAATTGTCCTTGTCACCCATCCTTGTCGTGAAGGAGCACTTCAAGAAGCCTTAGATTCTGTCAGAGCGTATAGCAAAGTACTAAATATTCACAATGTGATTCGCTTTGAAAGCGGACAGGACGAAAAAGAATGATTCGCGTTAAGATACCGGCCACCTCTGCTAATCTGGGACCTGGATTTGACTGTTTAGGACTGGCACTTCAACTCCATAACACAATCACAGTTGAGGCGAACCGACCGTTCAATATCTCTCTAGGCGGGTCTTACCGTGACGGGATTTCAACTGATGAAAGCAACCTGGTTTGGCGGACAATGTGCCATCTTTGGCAACTTATTGGTTACCCTACTCCTTCCGTCGCCTTAACCCTTGAAAATCACATTCCTCCTGCTCGAGGCTTAGGAAGCAGTTCTGCAGCTATCGTCGGTGGTCTTGTAGCAGCCAATTTGTTAGCCAGTTCACCGTATTCTAAGGACGAGTTGCTCCAAGTCGCCAATGCCATAGAAGGGCATCCCGACAATGTTACACCAGCTTTGTATGGGGGAGTAACCCTGTCAATACCTACAAGCGATGGCATTCTTCCACGTGTCCTAGCTCGTTCGCCTAAGTTAAGAGCAGTCGTTGTTATTCCAGACCTTCTCCTGAAAACAGAAAAGGCTCGAGGAATTTTACCTCCTCACGTTTCTCGCAACGAGGCAGTTTTTAATATTTCTCATGCTGGACTGCTGATTGAATCCTTTATTCGCGAAGAGTATACCTTCTTAAAAGAAGGGATGCGCGACGTCTTGCACCAGAATCAACGAGCTGTGCTCATTCCCGGTCTCCTGGATACGTTAGAGGCCGCCCTTCAAGCTGGGGCTTATGGAGCTGCTCTCAGCGGCTCGGGACCAACACTTTTGGCACTCACTGAACTTGAATTAGAACAGAACGTTGCGCACAGTATGCTCGATGTTTTCAATAAGCACGAAATTCACGCTGAATCCTATGCCTTAGGCATTGATTCAGAAGGAGCAAAAGTAATTTGATGAACAAAGCCATCTCCTGTAAGATTTTGCATGAGATGGCTTAATTATTGGTCATCTTGTAACACTTTTTAAAACTTGTACATATCTTAAATTATAAATAAACTAACTGTGGTAATCCCGAATTTTCTTATCTTATATCGCCACGTCCGTGGCAGATGAAAAAAAGGGGGATCAACCATATGTTATTTGGACCACTATTTAGAGTACCATTCGGAGTACCTTTTAGTCCGGTTCCACCGCTTGTAGGGTTATTTGACACTTATCCAATTGGTACTCGTTTGAGAATAGGAATGGATTCAAGTTTTTGGGTAGGCAACTTTGGTGGCCTACAAGATGGAGTCGCTTTGTTGACCAACGCTAGACTATTTTCCAATATTGGAAAACCAGTGGATGGATGCCGCCCGGTTGTTCGGATCCCAATCAGAAGTATTACGTTTGTATCCCAATAATTATTTTGTGAAAAGAGGTAGGATTGACTTTAATAAAGGAGGGTTAAACTTATGATTTTAATCCAAATAGAGTTAGCAGTTATCATAATATTATTGTTATTGCTCCTCTTCAAAGAACGTGGAAATATTATTTGTTAATAGTGCTTGGTAAACAAAGTTGGGCCTAGGTGTATAATACCTAGGCCTTTCTACATCCATACAGTAAATTTGCTATCATTTTAGGTTATCAAGGTATTTTATGGCCTGCAAAGCTGCAGTTCCACCTTCTCCTGCAGCTTTAATTAGTTGATAGGGTTGACCTGTGCAATCTCCAGCAGCAAATAATCCCGGCATATTTGACTCCAATTTATGATTAACCTTAATTGCAGCATCTTCCATTTCCAAGCCGGCTACAAGCTGCTCAGCAGGTAGTGTTTCTCTCATGATGAATACACCATCTACCGTCAATTGTTCCTCACCAAGATCAAGTTGTTCTACGGTACGATCACCCACTATTTTCTGAACTTTCCCCTTCTTAACCTCAACTCGTGGGTCAAGCCTCACCATCTCTTTATAGTAGGGAATATAATAAACTTTGGTACAGATGTCCGCCATAAAATTAGCTTCGTCTTCCCCTTCTGAATTATAAGAAATAATCGCAACACTCTTATTCTTATATAAAGGCCCGTCACAGGTTGCGCAATATCCAACACCTCGACCCAGTAAATCAGCTTCGCCGGGAAATAATTTGGCCACTGATACCCCTGTCGCAAGGATTATGGCATCGGCTTCTAGGGATTTATCCTTGCCTATAAGTGTATAAGGTGGCCCAGGATAAATACTGGTTACTTTAAAATTTACAATGGATATTTCTTTTTCCTTTACATGGTTCAAGAACCGTTGACGCAATTCTTCTCCGCCTATTTCCGGAAAACCAAGCCAATTTTCAATTTGCGGAGCTTTGGAGAGCTTTGGACTACAAAATTCCGAACCCAGTAAAATAAAATCGCGATTTCGAATCTTGGCATTAAGGGCGGCAGCCATCCCTGCCGGCCCACATCCAACAATCACAAGTTCGTAATGATTTTTTAGCGTTTGAAGATCCTCTGGCATCTTTGCTAAACCCTCCTCCAGAAAAGTTGACTTAATAAGTGTTCCCCAAATAATACTAAAACATCTAGACAAGGGTACCACTCTTAAATAAATAAATTTACATTTGCTTCTTCAGCCTCACCCAAATAATAGCCAACTCCACCAATGGTAATGCCATCAATGAGTTCTTCTTTTTTTAACCCCATAAGATCCATGGTCATTGAACAAGCAACTACTTCCACACCACTATCCACTGCTGATTTAATTAAATCCTCTAGTGAGCTAATATTTTTGTTCTTCATCACTCTTCTGATCAGTTTACCGCCCAGACCCATCATGTTCATTTTCGAAAGCTTAAGCTTTTTACTTCCTCTGGGCATCATAAAGCCAAACATTGAGTCAATTATGCCTTTTCTAACGGATACTCTCTCAGGTTTTCTCAAAATATTGAGTCCCCAAAAGGTAAAGAACATGGTAACTTTTTTACCCATGGCCACCGCGCCATTAGCGATTATAAAGGATGCCAGCGCTTTGTCTAGGTCTCCACTAAATACCACCATTGTTTTTTTGTCTTTCAACAGTGCCTCCGCTGGAAATGAATTATTCACAGCCTTACATATATTGCCTTTCTTTATAAAGGCTTCAATCATTCCTTTATTTCTTTCGATATTAACAAGTTCATTATTTGTTTTACTACACCAGGCCTTGATATCTTCATAAAATCCAGGGTCCGAAGCAGTAACCTTGAGAATTTGACCATCATTTAGTTGATCTAAAGACGCTTTAACTTGAATTAGTGGTCCTGGACAACATAAACCACAGGCATCAAGGCTTTTATCATAATCTCCTTTTTGCACTTCGCCTTTAACAACTTGGGTATCTGAATCGATCATCGACCTTGTTGGGTTATCTGAATTATCAACTTTAGTTGGTTTAAAGTTTAACATTGAAGCACACTTATATCCTCCATCGATGTTTCTGACTTTAAAACCATTTTGAGTTAAAATTCTAGCAGCCACATATCCTCTGAGCCCGATTTGGCAATATTCAAGTATCTCTTTATTCTTATCTAGTTCCCCTATTCTTTCTCTTAGGCTGTCTACCGGTATATTTATTGCTCCTTCAAGATGCCCATTATCGAATTCATCTCCAGTACGCACATCTAATAATAACATGTTTTCTTGATCATAAGCTAAAGCTTCCTCTGCTTTAATAACGTCCACTCTACCTGCTAAAACGTTTTCTGCAACATAACCCGCCATATTGACCGGATCCTTTGCTGATGAGAAAGGAGGCGCATAGCACAGCTCTAATTCTGTTAAATCAGTGACTGTTCCACCCAATCTAAGGACAGCCGCAATCACGTCAATTCTCTTATCCACACCAGCATAGCCAAAGCCTTGAGCTCCTAATATTTTACCATCGTCGTTAAAAATAAGTTTTAAGGTCATTGTCAAAGATCCCGGATAATAAGAAGCGTGGGAAGCCGGATGAACGGTAATGACTTTATAGGGGATACTTAATCTGTTTAAAGTACGTTCATTATTGCCAGTACTTGCTGCCGTTAATCCAAAAACCTTAATGATTGATGTCCCCTGAGTACCCTTGTAGGACGTTTTTAATCCTGCTATATTATCCGCTGCAATTCTCCCTTGTTTATTGGCGGGCCCTGCTAATGGAACTGCAGTATTTTGCTTGTTAACAAAATCAACCACTTCAATAGCATCGCCTACTGCAAAGACATTATCGGCAGAGGTCTCCATTTTTTCATTGACTAAGATATGCCCTTTGGCTCCCAGCTCTAGCCCGCTATCCTGCAGAAATCCTGTATCTGGAAACACACCGATAGCTAAAATCACGAGATCCGTACTCAGTTTTGTACCACTATTTAAGCTTATTTCAATGCTATTTTCCTGGTCCTTAAAAGCTTTAACTCCATCATTTAGAATTAACCCAACCCCATTGTCTAACAATTCTTTTTCGAGCGAGACAACCATATCTGTGTCAAAGGGCGCCATTATATGAGGTGCTGCCTCTACTAGAGTAACTTCAAGGCCTCTATCCTTCAAATTTTCAGCCATTTCTACTCCAACAAAACCTCCACCAATAACGACAGCCCTATTAATTCCTTTTTTGTCCACATAAGCTTTAATGTTATCAGTGTCTGGTATATTTCTTAGAGTAAATATCCGCTTACTGTTTATCCCCTCGATATTTGGTTTAATTGCTCTTGCTCCCGGGGATAAAACTAGATAATCATAGTGTTCTTCATACTCACCTTTGTCTTTGCTTCTTACCCTAGCTACCTTTTTAGTAGTATCAACCCCAATAACTTCACTATTAATTCTTACATCAATATTGAATCTACTCTTCATGCTTTCAGGTGTTTGGACTAGTAGTTTCTCCCTCTCCTTAATTGTTTCTCCAATATAATACGGCAAACCACAATTTGCGAAGGAGATGTACTCATCCCTTTCGAACATAATTATCTCAGCGCTTTCATCAAGTCTTCTAAGTCTTGCAGCTGCCGAAGCCCCACCAGCTACACCGCCTACGATTAATACTTTTTTACTCATATAATAATCCTCCTCATATGATCAATATTGCACTCATTTCACTGTCCACTGACTACAGCCTTAGTTATTTCCTTTTTCTTCAAAAATATAGCCTTAATCCATCGAATGAACTTGTGAAATAGAGAACACCAACTGACATGCCAAAACATTCAACCTCACAGATCCAGTCAGTTATTCTTTCTGACTATCGAGTAAGTATTGTAATCGTTCCTTTTCCTCTTCCAAGTCCTCCAGCTCAGCCACCATCTTAGGTTGCACCGAATGAAACGGCCAACGTGACTTTAACTCTGCTAACTTTTTCTCTACAGCGTTAAGCTGAAACTCAAGTTCATGTTGCTGATCCCTATTCATTCGCTTAATTCTCCTCTATTGCAATAAAAGTAATGGCTCCATGCATACATCTTTCCATACAGGCTTCACATTCCGTACATAAAGCCGGATCTACGACCGGAAGATGTGCCATCATTTTGATTGCCTGAACAGGGCAAGCTTTTACACAATGTTTACACCCTAAACACAATTTTTCCAAGATGAATGCCGCCATTTCCACTCCTCCTCATTAGGAGAAACACAAAGTTTCTGCGTTCCTGCCATTCCATAACTGCGTGGTCTTTTAGTTGTGATACCGCGCTTAATCTTGAGCGAGATCTCGCTTTATGAACTCCTCCCATCCCATATACCCCGGATGGGTATCTATGGTTCAATATATTCGACTCTCTTTCATTTGTCAACCATTTTACGATAATTTCTCACACTTCACTTCAATGTATTTAATACCCATCTCTCTAGCATTTAGAATAATCATTTGTGACCACCATCTGTGGTCTGTACGATTCCCAAGAATTATTAGACGTTGTTCTTGCTAAGACAAATGTCTTATATTACCTGTAATGCTCCCATCGGACAATATTTTACACATTTTTTACACTTAGTGCATTTCTCCTGGTCAATGTTAGGCGCATCAAATCCATATTGTCTAATTGCAAAAACTGAGCAAACTTGAATTGCTGGACAAGAATGGTTTTGAGGACATCTATTTTTGTCAACTGATATTATCATAAAAAGCTCCATTCCTTTCGCTGTGCTCAAGGCACAAAAATTTAATTAAAGTTTCTCCCTTTAAAATATTGGTCTTTATATTTTGAATAATTCCATCTTAACAGATTTATACCCTTAGGGGGTATATGTATAGTATAGATTCAGAAGATTTATTTGTCAAGAACAACATCTTTCCCTCTGAACTTTCTTCGCACTTTCATCCATTTTCCCATAAATATTAAATTCATAAGTAAAAACACAAACTAAAAACCATACTCCGCTTACAGTCAAACTTGTAACCACTCACCAACTTCATGGAAAACAAGATCCTGAATCAATCCCATCAGTGTGATAAAAAGCATGATAAAAGCGAGAACTCCTACCAATATAATAACACGCCTTCTACCTAAGGCCTGATACCAGCTGGGCAGGAGCGAAAGTTGGTTTTGCAACCACGAAACTAAACGTTCGTGCCTCTTATATATAAGGAAGAACATTAGGAAGAATACTACAGCGGTAATTCCCAAAATGCGAGAATAACGATGAATGATCGGTAGTATAGTTTCCCATCGACTACCTAGAAGTCTACCAAGAGTTATAAAGAGGGTTGTCCATAGGGTTGCTCCAAGATAGGCAAAGAAGGCAAATTTTCGGTAACTCATTCTACTCATACCGGCAACGTAGCCGGAGATATGGCGGACGCCAGGTATGAAGTATCCTGCGGTCAGAAGTTTCCCACCATGCTGATGATACCAGTTCAACACATTTTCTATCTTTGAGCTTCCAGCATGTTTTTTTAGAAGCATAAAGACTTTGCGTTGGAAGAATGTTCCCAATAAATATTCGATTGTAATAGCTGTGCAACTGCCCAACGCTGCAAATATAACAGCTAAAACAGTATTTAGCTGACCCGAATAAGTTAAAAAGCCAACGAAAGTCATTAGAAGTTCATCAGGAATAGGAAGTCCTAAAATGGAAATACCTACAGTCAAATATAGTCCTACATACCCATACTGCGAAATATAGTGGAAAATAAGCTGAGAAGTCATGATTGCTCCCTTCATCCAAAGCTAACAGCAAGTTTAAGACGCTCTACGATGTGTACATGTTCTAACCAATAGTCAAAGCTAGTTTTTCCGAAAAACGTCCTCAAATACTCCCGTCTATGCTTAGGCTAAAAGAATTAAAACAAGGGATGCCAGTTAACTGACATCCCCGAACAGTGACTCACTAGTGGACAACACACCACCTAAGAGGTGAGTACTTAAACCCTAAACTTAGAGACAACCTCTGACAATTCGGTAGCATTTCCACTTAGTTGTACCATAGCGTGATTAACTTTTTCTAGATCGATTGAAATACCTGCTGATGCACCTGCCACCTCCTCCGCTCCAGCTGCCCCCTCACTGATTGTCTGGGTGACACTTGTTATAGCTATAGCTATCGAGTTTACCACTTCAGCAAGATTCTTGGACATATTAGAAAATCCATTTGTCAGGTTTAAAACCGTATCCGCATCCTGTTCATATTGACTACCCGTTTCTAACAATTTGCTATAATCAGGTGCTACCACATCATTAATGAAGCGAAGGCTGTTCTGTGCGCCTACAGAAAGGTCTTCTTGGGCTTTGATAACTTTTCCAACCAGTTGCTCGATCTCTTTTACAGTCTGTGAGGATTGTTCCGCTAATTTGCGTACTTCCTCAGCCACGACAGCAAATCCCCTGCCATTTTCTCCGGCCCTCGCCGCTTCAATAGCAGCATTCAAGGCTAGTAAATTGGTCTGATCAGCAATGGCAGAAATTCCTTTGGTCAACGCCGCAATTTCCTGAACGACTTTCGATTCCTCTATTGCTTTTTTCAGCGCCTCTTCTTCCTTTTCATAAATTCCTTGCGCTTTAATTTGTGCTTGAATGGCTTCTTGTTTCAAGTCTTTGGCCCTTTTATCAATAGCCATGGCTTGCATATTTCCGCTACTTGCGCTTTCTTCAAGTTGACGAATGGAGTTTTTAAGTTCGTCACTAGAAGCTGTAATTTCCTCAGCAGCAGCGGCAATTTCTTGGAGTCCTGCTGCAACCTGTTCTGTAGAAGCCGCCATTTCTTGCGAACTGCTTGCAACATTAGTGACCGCCTCAGTAGAATCACTAGCTGCTTGATTGATGTCTTGCGTTACTGCTGCAGACTTCTTGACCATTGCTCTTAGCATCTGGGCTGCTTTACTAAGGTTTGTGACGAGAACTCCAATTTCATCCTTGCTACCCTGGACTTCAATGCTCAGATCGCCTTCGGCCATCGCTTCGGCTAATACCAAACCTTTAGATATTGAAGTCTTGACTGAACGCCTGATATAGATAAGCACCGCAATACTGATTATGACAGCAATACCAAACAAGATTAGGGTGATAGAAATTACCTTCCTCACCATAAGAGGAGTATCTGACGTCTCACTAGACATCTGATGTCTTTGGTAAGCTACATAATCGTTAATAGCTTGGATAGCTGCTGTGTTATCGTGAGCGGCTATATTTACCATATATTCGATAGCAGCAGCTTGACCTTGGGTTTTATAAAGATCAACCATTTTTTGCGGATGGGGCGAAAATTTACTAATCGCTGTAACTACTGGGGCAAGTTTTTCTTTGTCGGTGGCCTCAGTCTGTAAAAACTGTAAGTCCTTATCACCCATAATTTTTGCATTCTGGAAATCTTGAATGAACTTTTCGTTACCTGTAGCTAGGTATCCCCTTATTCCTGCTGCTTGTTGCGAAAATTGAAGGGACAAATCTTGAGCAGTAGTTTGCATTGGTACTCGATGTGTAGCGGCCTTTTGTACAATTCCACCTAACATATCCACTTCATAATAAACCTCGCCAACAATAACCGACATTAATGAAATAAGTGCTATGAAACTTAATAGAAGTTTGGTTGCCAGTTTCATCGAAAGTCTCCTCCTGATTTAAAATTGTGCCGAGACATGCAACGACAGAGAAGTTACTCTCCTGCACGAACCTCTTTAGATAATGATACAATATAGAAGTAAGTACTAGTTCAACATAAACTACCAGTTTCCTCTAATCTTAGACTTAATATTTCATTATTTTTTCGTATTTAGCTCACCAGAATGCGCTCGGGTAATTTATTTCCTCAACAAAAGGTTGTGATTCACGCAGGCTTAGTTCTCTCATTTCTTATATTTTTTTCGGGGAGCCAGTCAAAGACTCAGAGCTTTGTGAGAGACCTCTTTCCACTTGCTAAAACGTCAAGAAATAACTTACAATATCTTCTATAGGAGTTGCTGCATTTGATAAAGTATTATAATCGGAAAAACAAATCCTACGAAATAGAAAAGGTAGCCGGAGAAAAGGTTTTAAATTGGACCTACGCCTCCCCTATTGGCATGAATCTTTTGGAAGCAATTATTAAGAGAAGAATGTGTTCAAGCCTCTATGGTTGGTATTTAGACAGATCAATAAGCAGGAAAAAGATTAACTCTTTTATTACCAAATTTAACATCGATATGTCTATTGTCGAAAAGAAATTGAAGAATTTCTCATCCTTTAATGACTTTTTTTATCGCAAATTAAGGTCTGAGGCCCGCACTATCGATTGGGATAGCCATTCACTTATATCATTTGGGGATGGGAAGCTTTTTGCTCATGAAAAAATAGATTTAGATCGACTGGTTCAAGTCAAGGGTTTTACGTATAGCCTTAGAGAATTGATCAAAGATGATCGAGTTGCTCAGAAATACAATAAGGGGACATGCTTGATTTTAAGACTCTGTCCGACGGATTATCACCGCTATCATTTCATAGACAGCGGAACCTGTGAGGATACAAAAAAAATCAAAGGCGCTTACTATTCTGTCAATCCAGTTGCCCTTCATAAAGTAGCGAAAGTTTTTTGTGAAAATAAAAGAGAATGGAGCACTTTCCATTCAGATCACTATGGTGATGTTTTATATGTAGAAGTAGGAGCAACCTGCGTTGGCTCAATTGTACAAACCTATACTCCCCAAAAACGCGTGAATCGTGGAGATGAAAAGGGGTATTTCAAGTTTGGCGGATCCACAGTAATCCTATTCTTCGAGGCGGATAAAGTTACAATTGACGAGGACATCGTTGAGCAAACCAAGCTAGGTTATGAAAGTTACGTTTTAATTGGCGAAAAGATTGGAATTAAACAGTGACCTTCCTCCCACTGTTACATATTTGTTGGGTGGCGACACATTATCGACTTCTTCATCCGTTTAACAATGTTTGTTTGATCATAGAATGCATTAGGGATAGGGCATTTTTAGTCTGAAGCATCGGGACCCTATCCTCACTATATAGAGGACGGTTAATTACTCCATCCACCGCCCCTGAATCAACAGCTCTACGAATTATTGTTTCGACATCGATTTCTAGAAGAAGATTAGGTTTATTCACTAATGCGGCAATTGAAGCGCCTACCGCATAAGCACCCCAGTTAGATATAGATGCCATAACAGTGATATCTGATGGTACAATGCACGCAATATGTTCACCGTTTGGCACTACTTTTCTAGTAGTTTCGCCTATTTGTCCAGTACCAAGTTCGTTCCCTCCGTCACCAATACCAATGGTTAAAATCCCCAGTTCAGAGGCTGCTTTAAAAAGTGCTCCACCATTTACCACTAATTCATCAGGAATTACTCTACCCTTCATGGTGTGATATTTACCATCGCGAGCGGGACCGGGTGCTTCAATTGAAATTATCACAGCGGGTTGAATTTTCAGTAGTAAATCTTTCGCTGCCATTTCTCCCTGCACTCTGTCAGAAGTAAATGGTATCACTCCAGCGACACTCGCTGTATCTCTTTCTATTTTCGACCGAACTGCGGTTGGCATATCTGAAACTATAAGTCCTGCGCCTTGTAAAGCAGCGGACACTACTCGTATGTAAAGTTCCGATGTAACCACCATTGGTATGACCCCGAATGCTTCGTCCAAAATTCGTGCTAGGTATGCAACCCCTATAGGCCCATCTGTTTCGACTAATCCCTTTAGTAACCATGTGAGTGAAGGGAATCCGGTAACGAAAAGCACAGGACTCTGAGGACGAATAACCCTTTTTAATGCAATGGCTGCAGTAGTTGTTAGTGGATAAAGCTGCAATTTACGAGCTGCTGTATATAATTCAAGTGCGATACCTCGCCCATTAATGTCGAAACTGATTAGCCTATCTAAATTCTCCCCAATCCTATCGATTAAATCATTGTTGTTGTTAACGTTTATAGACATGATGTTGGACAGTCCCCTTCATTCGGCATTCTCACGATATCCTATGGCTTAACAAGCTGTTATGTGTCAAGTCATTGGCAACTTGTCATTTGCCATATTCTACATATTGGGCAAGACAATAAAAAACACTCCTTTAATATCAATTAAAAAAGCGCTTACAACATTCTCCATCTAATTTTTCGGTTCAGAGTTGATATTTCTTCCCATGTCTGCTTTTAGACATCTTCTCAACTATTAAACTTTAATATCCTTTGCTAATCTCAATATGATTTACCATTCCGGAAAAATCAGGACAAACGGCTAAGTTCTTTTTGAAGATTCTGCAATAAGAAAAGCTCGATGTCCAAACTATTTTGTTTACTTATCATTTTCTTTTTTAATCAGTTTTTCCATCTGCTGTTTTGCTTCAAGAGGTAATACATCCAATAGATAATTACGGTCTCTTCCCTGTATTTCCTGGTATTCCCGATTTATTTCTTCATTAGCCCTTTGGATCTCAGACTTCAGTTCTCTGGCAGATAATAAGGCACATCCTGCCCCCCTGATAATGATCTGCTGTAAACCGTCTGACGTTGCAACTACTATATTATATTTTTTCTGATTATCGTGGGCAAATTTTTCAATATACTGGTCCGCTGTTTGTGCCTCTTTGGTATATACCATATGGATATTATGATAGTCGATTATTTCCTCAAGACGCCCCTGAACAAGGTAAGCATCAAACACAACGATAATCTGACATTTTTGAATCCCCTGATAATTACTTAGAGTATCGAGTAATTTCATCCTGGCGCTGTCCATATTGTCATCTGCAAGCTCTTTCAGCTCAGGCCACGCATAGATAATATTATAGCCGTCAACAAGGAGATACTCTTCCTTGGTTTCCTTCTGTCTGCCGACATAGGTAACAGGTTCATAATACCTTTCGAGGGCTGTTTTACGTCTTTTCCAGGCAGACTTCTTCCCTTGGTTCGCATAGAAGGTGTTATTGATAATTTGGTCAATCTCAACTAAACTGATCCACCTCTCTTCTGTGTATGAGGCCTGGTTTTGGGCTGTTTCTCCCAATAAATCGTCTTTTTTCTGAAGATAGCTTTCAACATGCATGTAGTCCTTTACTTCATCCCAATCCACCAAAAAGCCTGCACCATGCGCACAAAATACAGAACTTGTCGGATTTTCTATGTCTCTTTCAAAATCATATCCGATACTTTCTATGACCTCTTCCGCATTATGGCATGGTTCGTACCCTTTCAGGCTGCAAAACAGCCTGCCAAGACCTTTGGTATAGGCAACTATCTCTTGCTGATAATTCCTCATGGTAATAACAGGGGCACTCCCCACAAGAACCACCATCTCGCCATTTGTCTGTGATATTTCGCATGTGCCATGCATTTTCTCAATGTCATTCATAGCTCTTCCTACCATTTTCACAGGCAATTCGAGCTGAAAGGCATAAAACGGCTCCAACAATATGGACTCTGCCTCCTTTAAGCCCTGGCGCACTGCGCGGTAGGTAGCCTCTCTAAAGTCACCGCCTTCTGTATGCTTATTGTGTGCTCTACCTGAGACTAAAGTAATTTTCATATCTGTAATCGCTGATCCTGTTAGAATTCCTTTGTGAGCTTTTTCTTCCAGATGGGTTAAAGTAAGTCTTTGCCAGCTTTTGCTTAAGCTATCCTCACTGCATTCTACTCCAAATTGCAGACCACTTCCCGTCTCACCCGGCGTAAGTAACAGGTGGACCTCTGCATAATGCCGCAATGGCTCAAAGTGACCTACCCCTTCTACGACATTAGCAATGGTCTCCTTATAGACAATCCTTCCTGCATCGAAGGCCACATCAACACCAAAACGGCTTTTTATAAGGCTCTGCAGAATTTCAATCTGCACCTCTCCCATGATCTGTGCCTGAATTTCCTGTAACTGCTCATCCCAGACAATATGAAGTTCCGGCTCCTCTTCTTCAATCTGACGCAGCTTGGGAATCATCACTCTTGGGTCACAGCCTTCCGGAAGTATAATCTGATAGAACAGTACGGGTTCCAATACCGGAGTATTTGAAGCTTTCTCTATCCCTAAGCCCTCTCCCGGTCTGGTTTGGCTGAGTCCTGTTACTGAGAATACAGAACCTGCCTCTATCTCATTCACCGCCTCGAATTTCTGTCCGGAATAGATACGAATTTGATTAACCTTCTCTTCCCAAATGCTATTCGTTAAGACATCTTTCACCTTAAGCTTTCCACCTGTAAGCTTCATGTGCGTAAGACGGTTTCCCTGCTCGTCTCTTGTTATTTTGAATAGTTTAGCCCCGAATTCATCGGGATAGTTAGGTATCAAGGCATACTTTACAATGCCCTGCATAAATTGCTCAATGCCCTCTAATTTTAAAGCTGAACCGAAAAAGCATGGAAATACTTTGCGCTCCTTGACAGCTTTTTTAATCTGCGCAGTTTCAACATGTCCTTTTTCCAGATAGGTATCCATCATTATTTCATCACACATGGCCAGTTGGTCGTAAAAGCCGTCTGTCTTAACTTGTTCAAATTCAATGCATCCATCATCCAGCTGCTTTTTTATTTCTTTCATTAAATTGTCCTTATCTGTCCCATTCTGATCCATCTTATTGACGAATAAAAAAACAGGTATCTGATACATGTGAAGCAGCTGCCATAATGTTTTGGTATGCCCCTGCACCCCATCCGCACCGCTTATCACTAAAATGGCATAATCCAGCACCTGAAGTGTTCTCTCCATTTCAGCCGAAAAATCGACATGCCCTGGAGTATCTAGTAAGGTAATCTGAGTCTCACCTATTTCAAATATGGCCTGCTTGGAGAAAATTGTGATTCCTCTTGCCCTTTCTAGCTCATAGGTATCTAAATAAGCATCCTTATTGTCGACTCTTCCCAATTTTCCAATTTTACCGCTCAGATAAAGTATACTCTCTGATAATGTCGTCTTGCCCGCATCCACATGTGCTAATATTCCAATGACTAATTTTCTCATAATCTATTTCAAATCCTTCATTTGTCTGTTGTTAAAACCACAGCTCGTTTAGGCTTGTATGTCGATCTTCATTTATGATACCAGTAAGTTTGAAATTTAACAATTTTATGGTATTACTTTCACATTAAAAACAAAAAACTTAAAATTTTAATAAGTCTTTTTGTAAAACATTATATCAAAAGAATTAAAAAGGTAAGTTAATGTAAATTATGATTTTTCACACTAGCTTACCACTTAGAATTCACTTAGATGATCCATAATAGATGCTGATCTTCAACAAGCCCCATTTGCTCATAATATCGCAACATTCTTGTGGAAATACCATAATATTTTAGAACTTGGCTGATTGTTTGTAACTCCATGAGTTTCGACTTCCTCTTTAATAAGAGCAATATTTTTATATAGCCGTTTAAAAGTTACCCTGTTGTCTTAATTGTTCTTTATTTTATTATCATTGAAATGACTACTAGAACAATTTCGATTATGATAAGAATGATAATCCCCCATTCTAGTCTATTGCCCCGCTTTGCGTGGCCAAGCTCGGTAAACACTTTTGTGATGTCCATGAGCATTTCAGACTTGAGCCTGATGTTTTCACATCGATCTGTCAATTCAAACAGAGGACTAAGTTTATCGAACAATATTTCAGCCTCTTCGTTCATCCAGGTGATTTCTGGTTTATCGAGTAACATGATATATGAAATTGTGCTTAATCTAAATCCTAGAATACGTGCTGACATTTTAGCTAACTCTTTATCTGAAACAGTTAAATACCCACGTTGTAAATATGTCACAATGCCCTCAATCTCATCCAGTAATTTATCAATATCAATCTCTAATCGTTCCAGAGCCACTGACTTTGCTAATACTGTACCTATAATTTCTCGCTGATAGCTTAATTCGCTTGAAGCTATCATGTGGTCATTATTGATTGCAGGTTTTTCTTCAGGTGAAATTTCTATTTTGTAATCGTCAAAATAGTCTATTGTAGTGATCAGTGCGAGGCCTTTTTCAATCCGCCCTAAGTAATGTATTATATCCATGATTTCATGATGCTCACAGTTCACAAAGACGATGCTACCAAAGGGGAATACATAGATTGATTTGTCTGTTGATTCACGGACAATACCCTTAAGAGCATCTCCATTAAGTCTAAGCGATTCTTCCCATCGGAATTTGTGTTTGATACCGAAGTGACTGGCAATCATATTTAAGCTAATTTCATTAATTAACGCAACTGCTTGAAAATTAATTGTAGCCATATGATCATCCTCTACATAAATTTTGAACATTAATAACCTTATAATGGTAAACCGTGTGGAGCTGGGCTACGCTACCTTTAGACTAGCGTATACACCTTTCATGAGTTTATACTAGGCCTTACATAGAGGAATTTGGATGAAAACGGAAATCATTTAATAATCAGTTTCTTTTTATATCCTTTATGTGTATCAGGATTATATCCTACAGATTCATAAAATCTACATGCCTCAATTCTATCGCTTTCAGTTACGAGAATTATTTGAGTGCAGTTTTTTTCAGAAGCTCTTTTTTCAAGCTCAGATAATAATACTTTACCAACTCCTCTGTTTCTATACTTTTGGTCAATTATCATATTCTCTAGAACCAAAAATGGTCTACAATCGCCATATAGTTCTCCGCAAATAACCCCCATTACAGAACCAATTAGGCAATTGTTTTCAACAACACTCAGTAATATGTGCGAATCATCTTTCATAAACAGGTTAAATTTTTGATCCATGGTATCAACACAAGAATCTTCATCCCAAAATTGTCTGTATAATTGAGCCAATTGAGGAATGTCATCAACAATCATTTCACGTACTATCACCCTATTTCATTGACTCCTTTCATTCTCTAAACTCAAGAGTTCTTCATAAGTTGCTAAATCCCTCCAAATCGATGCCTATAAAAAAGACGCTTAAACGTCAAAATGGTTGGCACCTGGAAGTAACAAACGAAGAAAATTCTAGACTGCACGTGTTACCGTGCAGCCTAAAATATCACGATATTTTTAAGCCTGTTTTGTATCTCCTCTCGGTGTTTGTCCTACTAGATCAGTCGTCTTGGTCAGTTGTTTCACCATTTTTTCCAGGTCAATCCCGGATACATTTTTTAACATCTCTGGAGCAGTTGCCATGAGTGAGGTAACATAATTGCTTACCCTGGCTGCTCCTTCCCCGTGGCCGGTATCTACGATAGTCAGTTTATCTATGGATTTCAAAGGTTCGGCAATCTTTCCGGCCAGTTCAGGCAGCATCTTGACGATGATGTCCAGCACAGCCGCCTGTCCAAATTTTTCAAAGGCATCGGCCAGTTTCTCTTTAGCCTCCGCTTCAGCTAGACCCTTGAGCCTTACTACCTCAGCTTCGGCAGTTCCTTTAGCCTTTTCGGCATCCGCTATAGCCAGACCTTCAAGACGTTTTTGT
This sequence comes from Desulfosporosinus sp. OT, assembly GCF_000224515.1. GTDB lineage: Bacteria > Bacillota > Desulfitobacteriia > Desulfitobacteriales > Desulfitobacteriaceae > Desulfosporosinus. The sequence goes on from NZ_AGAF01000281.1 coordinate 39,832, forward strand.
TCTGCATTCGCCTTGGCTTCAGCCTCAATCTTATATTTGATAGCATCTGTTTCCCTCATTCTCTTGGCCTTATCAGCCTCAGCAGCCTGTTCTACTGCATACCTATCAGCGTCTGCCTTTTTCTTTACTTCCGCGTCATACTGTTTCTCTCGGCGCAAGATTTCTTTTTCTTCAATTTCTATCTCTTTTTCTTTCTTGACCAGAGAAACCTTCATCTGTTCTTCGGTTACCTGTTGCTGTGAACGCGCTTCTTGAATATGATAAGCTTGATCAGCCTCGGCTTTAGCTGTGTCCTGATCTTTTTTATATGAAGCTACTTTAAGCTCTTTTTCCTTAGTTGCTTCGGCGATGCTTGTATCTCTGAGCAACTCAGCTTTCTGACCTTCTTCAAAGGCCTTGGCTTTCTGGATCCGGGTATCACGAACTGCTTCAGCCTCTGCAACCTCTGCGTCCCTCTTTACGGCAGCAATCCTTGGTTTACCTAAGGCTTCAAAATAACCGTTTTTATCGCGGATGTCCTTGATAGTAAAGGACACGATTTGCAAACCCATTTTTTTCAAGTCCTTGGCCGCAACTCCCTGGACCTCCTGAGCAAATTTGTCTCTATTGCGGTAGACTTCCTCAACTGTCATAGTCCCCAAAATCGCCCGCAGATGTCCTTCTAGAACCTCCTGGGCCTCCTGTTGCAAGGCTTCTGTAGGTTTACCCAGGAATTGTTCTGCTGCCGTAGCCACATCTTCGACAGAACCGCCAATTTTGATGATCGCTACCCCATCAGCCATAACCGGTACACCCTGTTCCGTATATACCTCTGGCGTGGTTACCTCAAGCTTGTGCGACAGTAGGGATACAAATTCCGCTTGCTGGAAAATTGGAAGGATGAAGGCACCTCCACCACGAATGATTTTAATCTTGCGGCCCGATTCGTCAGTATGAACATTTTTGCTGCCCAGGTAGGAACCTGTTACAATCATGGCCTTATCCGGTCCCACCGTCATATACCTAGCCCAAAAAGCCAGTCCAAGGACAATGATGACTCCCAGCACGATCATGGGAATAATCATAATACTTAATCCAAAATCCCCCAACATCCCATCTCCTCCTTATATTTCATAACGGAAAACGTAGAGCACGCCGTCTTTTACTTCTCCAACCACAACCCTCACCCCAGTCGGTATTTCTACCTGGTCAAGATTGGCAGCAATTTGGTTGGTGTTACCGGCTCCAACTTTGACAACCACTTCTCCATAACCTCCGACCGGAATTGGCACAGAAACCTCGCCAATTTTACCGACAAGATCTTTAATTGAAAAACCAGTAGAATTCTCACTGTTTTTCATGGGCTTCACATAAGAAAAATAGACTAAAAATGAAATTGCTATAGAAATCATCAGGGAAACAATGGCGGCCGGAAAGGGTTCTAGAGGTGTATATTGATACAGCATAATCCCGGAGCCTCCAAAGATGGTGATTGCCCCGACCAAAACCATCGGCTGCAGAAAGTCAAGGTGATCCATGGAGAGGGAGTCGAAGAATCCGCCAAATATATCGCCTAAGATATCCCCAAATATAATTGTAACCAAAGCAAAAAGTACTCCGCTAATTAAACATATCCAGTATAACTCAAGCACAACTATCCCCCCATGTGGAATATACTTTCTGCCAGCCAACTTATTCGCCTTTTGTAATAAAACTCTCCTTTAAGGCAGCTAATTCCAGTTCTATGTCACTTCCATCATCCAATAGTTCCAATTCCTGGTCAAGAGTTTTATCCTTTAAGTCCCCGGCCACCTGGGCCTCAGCTTCCATACGGAGGACCTTATCCTCCATTCTGTCAAAATTCCGACGGCTGCTGTCCTTGCCAAACCCGGTCAAAACTCCATAGATTTCTTTTTGGGCTTTGGCAGACTGCACCCTGGCTACCAACGTATCTCGTTTAACACGTAATTTTTCGTATTCATTTTTCATTTCTTTCAACTCAGACCTGAGTTTTTCAGTCATTGAGCTGCAGTTTTCGTACTGGAGACGATAGTCCCCGGCCTTAGCCTTGTTGACTTTCTTGTCTTCAAGAGCTTTACGGGCTAGGTCTTCCCGGCCCTTTCTCAGGGCCTCAATAGCCTGCGCCTCACGTTTCTCAACCATAGCCCAAGTATCCTCTAATTGGACTTTGAACTTCCAGGCCACAGCCAAGTGCCTGGCTACAGCTGCCTCAGCATCTGCGATATCCTCTTCCATATCTCGTAGGTATTGGTCCAGCATTTTTTCTGGGTCCTCAGCCTTATCCAGCCGAGAGTTAAGATTTGCCCTGATGTTATCACTCACCCTCTTAAATAAACCCATAAAATTTCACTCCTTTACCGTATTTTTGTAAGTTTAATATGTAACCTCCTTTCTAAATACCTAACTTTATCTTGACTTCCATAATATATCATCTGATAACAATATCTACAACTCGTAGTTTTCATTACCACATTGATTTCTGGCTTGAATTTCCTATATTAGGGTGATATTTCTCGCCCTTGCTCAACGTAGATATTAAAGCCACATAATATACTAATCGTTATATTGAATAGTAGTAATTGATGCTTTATAATACAAATGAGGTGATTAGTATGCAATTCAATCAAGAAGCTCTAAAACAATTAGTGAAGGAACTCTCCTTAACCGAGGATATTAAGATCTCCGAGATTCCAGATATTGACTTGTACATGGAACAACTAACTTCTTTTATGGATAGTAGGCTAGGAAACCAAAAGCGCGACGATCAAGATAAAGTCCTTACTAAAACGATGATCAATAATTACACCAAAGCCGGGCTTGTGATGCCTCCAGTAAACAAAAAATATAACAAAAGACATATTATCCTGTTGATCCTTATCTATTATCTGAAGAATATCTTGTCGATTAACGACATCAAAAGCCTATTCGGACCTGTGCTTAATAATATTTCAACACCAGAAGATGATTTAATTTCCCTCGAGGACATCTACTCGACTTTTCTTGAGGTGAAGGACATCGAGTTAACTTCGTTTTACGAAAGCATGATAGAAGAATCCAATATGATAAAAGAAAAGACTGATGTAATTGACAAAGAAGGCAAAAACACAGCCGAGTTATTTCTCATTGTTATTATGTTAGTAGCCCAAGCAAATGCCCACAAAAAACTAGCTGAAAAAATAATAGACAACTATTTCTAAAAGCATAAATAACCCTTAAAGAAAACTTGGCTGGCGCCCACGAAGACACTGTCTTCGCACGTATTAGCCTTCTTGTTAGCCTTAGCGAAGGCGGTCACTTTAGTTGCACTGATTCTCCAAAAAGTATACAACGAAGATTATGCTTACTGATTAGTCCAAATTAACATCGATGTGTTTTTGGTTCAGACAGCCATTTGCCCTGTTTCTAATGTAACTT
>NZ_AGAF01000280.1 GCF_000224515.1 Desulfosporosinus sp. OT
TTTTATTTCTTTTATCCTTCCTTAACGGAGAGATTTTTTCTTGGAACAGGAATTCTAATTTCGCGGCGGCAGCCTGCTTTATTGCTGGTAAAACGTTGCTATATGTGCATGTTTCCATAATTGGACATATCACACGTATGGAACTCTTGTTTATCCTTAATATTTACCTAACGAGATGATGAACACTAAAATATGTACTGACATAGTATAGATAGAGTGATTATGACCAAGGGGGGAATTAAAATTACAATTATGGATTATGAAATAGTTATAATATCAAACAGACCTCACTTAAGCCGGGAAGCTCAATTATGTTTAGAAGGTCTAAATAATAGAATATTTGATGGCACAAATTATCCCTCGTTTTCTAAGCTAGTCAATGATAGTATTACTTCTAGTAGCTACGAAACAATTATTATATGTAATGATAAGGCTAGGCCAACGCATCAGGATGTAGAAAAAATTTTGAGCATGTTAAATGATGGATGGGGTATGGTTGCACTATATCGATTTGGTTTTTTTGGATTCAAAAAGGATTTGATCAGAAAGATCGGTTTTTTTGACGAGCGGTATATTGGCGGTGGTTGTGAGGATAACGATTTTATCAGGAGGCTTAAAGAGGCAAATATCAGTTTTTATGAGAGCGAGGAAATTAAATATATTTATTTGCCTACATCTTGGCAATATGAAAAAACAAGTGTCGCTAGAAATCATTTTCGAAGGAAATGGAAAGAAGAAGAAAATGTTATAACTAGGCAATTGACTGAGGAAGATTACAAATACGATATAGGCCCATTTAAAAATACAAACTTTATTGATTTCGAAAAATCTATTTTAATGCCATATAATAACATTTTAAGAAACAGCCTATGCAAGGCATAGATGTTGTAATCCATACTGCTGCATTGAAGCATGTAATATTATGTGAAAAGTCACCTTGGGACGCCGTGGAGACCAATATTATTGGAATTAATAACCTTATTCACGCCGCTGTAGCTAATAAGGTTAAAAGAGTAATATATACCAGTTCGGATAAAGCGGTTAACCCGACAAATGTTATGGGTACGTCAAAACTAATGGGCGAAAGATTAATTACTGTGGCAAATGCAAAAAAGTATAATGGTATTAGCCCTATATTTGCCTCAACCAGATTTGGTAATGTATTAGGGTCTGCCGGTTCTGTTATTCCTATTTTTAAAAAGAGATTTCTAAAGGTGGACCGGTTACTCTGACTGATAGGGATATGACCAGATTCATTATGACAGTAGAACAGTCTGTTAAACTAGTTTTACAAGGTGCAGAACTAGCTAAGGGTGGAGAAGTTTTTATTACAAAGATGCCAGTTAGGTAAACATCAGTTGGCCTATGAGCATAATGAATTGCAAGGAAGTATAGCCCAGAAAATACCAGAGTTCTTTAAATAAAAATTATCTAGAGGGTGTATTGGGATTAGGAAGGGTCGCCGAAACAGAAGAAATCAATCAGGGATTAGCCAATAATGATGTAGAGGAAAGGGTTGAGTAATATGGCATTAAATTGGCATGAAGACTTTATCGTTCACCTGGCCAGCCTTGTCTGTCCGAAGGTTTACGTTGAACTTGGAATATATCATTGTGCTCTTTTCAATCGAATAATTCCCTTCGCGGAACAATTAATCGGGGTGGATATTAGCGCGGAATCCGGTAACTATATGCAGCAATCTTCGAAGACGCGCTTTTTCAAGGGTACAACACATGAGTTCGCCAAGAAAGTAGTGGTTAACCCTCTCCAAATTAATATGTTATTCATTGATGCTGATCATTCTAAAGAGGCCGTGTTACAAGACTTCAAGGATTTCTTTCCATATGTAGCTCCACACGGTCTCATTTTGTTGCATGATACCCATCCTGGAAATGAGCAAATGATGCAACCACAATGGTGCGGTACGGCCTATCTAGCAGTAGAAGAGTTCTTGAGGGAAACAGGCTCGTATGAGTTGATGACTATCCCGATTTCACCTGGTTTAACGATTTGCAGAAAACGTCAGGGTCAATTGTCTTGGCAGGAAAAGCTTTAAGAAACATGCTTATTATTATTGAAGAATGATCAGTAGTCAAACTTAGAATAGGTCAATAAATCTGAAAAAGGTGAAAGCAGGCAACTTGTCAGCTTTCACCCTTAACAGTATAAGGGTTTCATTAGGCCAATCCCCTTACAACGCAAAAACTCATCGTTCCTGCATAGCAAAAAGAAACGGGTCGAGCACTCAACTCAACCCCGTTTCTTTTCTATTTTGTCTTTCGCTTACATATGAAGAATCAGTTGTCCAAATTTTAAATGATCAGTTAGGTTCTTCTCAATAATTCCCTGTACACTTTCTAAGTTAACTGTCTGATAATTGTGGACAGCGATATTACGGAATCCAACCATTGCTTTAAGCTTCTGCACGAGATGTTCGTCAATAATTCCGGCTTGCTCTAATAAATCAAAGGCCTCCCGACTTGACTGGGGAATACCTAGACCATTCGAAGCCATGAGATGCATCGCGAGATCAATACTTGCTCCACAGGATCGTTGATATTGAGTATGATGGATCTTGCTTCGTATAATTCTTTAGGTTCAGAAAATTCCCATGGTACTCTTCCTGAACGCGATTAATACAACGTCCACTTTTCTGCTTCGGTTGGGGTAGAGTACTCCACCGTAGTCTCAATGTTCAGCTTGAGCAGAACGAGTTCACGGTCGTTCTATATTTGGCAGTTTAAAGCAGAAACAAATGCTCCTCCTGTTTTAAAGCAGTAAAGACATACAAGAAGAGTAAGTCTTTACTGCTTTTTTGATTTATTTAAGGCTTAGCAAGAAAGCTTCTACTTGATCAGTTGTGCGCTGCCAAGACCAAGCTTTGGCGAAAGTATGGCCTGTGTTGGCTAAACGCTGACGCTCGGTATCATTGGTCAATAGATTATAGATAGCTGTGCTTAGTTGTCCAATGTCACTAGGAGGAACTAACAGACAGTTTTCACCGCTTCTAGCATAATCGCGGTTTCCACCACAATCCGTAGTCACTACGGCCGTACCGCAAGCCATCGCTTCTAGGGGAGGTAAGCCAAAAGCTTCAAAGTAAGAGGTATATACAAAGAGGTCTGCTTCACCATATAGTGGGGCTAGCTCTAGATCAGTTGCCGAGGTCTTAATCTGGCAAGGAACAGGGCTTGTAAAAAGGGCTTTCTCTGGCATTGAGACTGTTAGCTCAAAATTAACCTGATCCTTTAAAATAGTTACGGCTTTTAAAAAGTCAGCGCCTCCTTTCCAAGTATACCCGGAAGCTGGGTCGCGCATGATGTAAAAAATTTTCTTGCAGCCTGTTTGCGCAGATTGTTTAGGGTAAGGATGAAACGTCGAAGTGTCTACTCCACCGGAGATGACAGTGCTTTCAAGGCCAGTTTCTTGGCGCAGGAGTTGGCGATGCCACTCCGATATAGACATGATTGGGGCACCGATCAAATAGGTCTGTTTGGCTGTATCTGAATCGGGGACCCAGAGGGGTTCATACCCAAGACTTAGGCGTACTACCCGACCTTTTTGAGATTCCCAGGCTGGTTTAACGGTTGGATAAAAGTTAGGCAGTATAAAATCGGCTGAAGGAATGGAGGAAGGGGTTAGTTCTTTTACTCTTTTTAGTTTGGTACGCAAAGGCCAAACTTGGAGTCCTCTTTCAGGCATGACGACTTCAACATCATGTCCTTTATCTAAAAGGGCATTAGCTAAATGATAAATAAAACGGGCTCCCCCGCCCATTTCTAAACTGAGAACAGGAAACACAATCTTCATGGTTTGTCCTCCCTTTAGTTTTACAGTACTACATTGTATGCGTTCTAATAGGGGTTTTGTGCGTCAGCAGGCACTTAAACAGTAAATTTTGCATAACATATAATAAATAACATTGGAAGGATGTTCAGCCAGTGACAGTTAATGTCGTAAATCATAAAAATTTCCTCGCTATGGTTAATGAACTCCTGGTAGATTCTCGTACGGTCTTAGATGTTGGTTGTGGTATAGGAACTACGCTTAAAGAATTCTGCTGCCCTATAAAAATCGGTGTTGATGCTCATCGACCATATCTAGAGAATGCTAAGTCTGGTGAACAGTTTATCAAAATCAATTTCCCAGCAGAACGCTTAAGTGAGTTATTTCTACCTAATTCCTTAGAAAGTGTAACGTTGATTGATGTCATTGAACATCTTGAAAAAGGAATTGCTTTAGACGTTTTGCGCCAAGTGGAGGTGATCGCCTTTAAAAGAGTAATTGTCTTCACTCCAAGAGGGTTTTTTAAACAAATAGACGTTGATCATTATGGTTTAGGAGGAGAAAGTTATCAACGTCATCGATCAGGATGGGAAGTAGAGGATTTCCAAAAGCTTGGCTACAATGTTGTTGTTTTTAACAAGTTCCATGACCAGAAAAATAAAGCCTTTCTGCAAGTCTATGGCAAGGATGCTGAGCCTATCGATGCTCTATTAGCATGGAAGGACTGTAGCTTTCTAGGTGCGGGCTAATTGATAAAGTAAAGCTTCTAACTTATCGGCTGAGTGTCGCCAGGTCCAAGACTGAGCGAAGTGTAAACCATTTTGGGCAAGTATTTTTCGCTCCTTTTCCTGAGCTAAGAGATGAGCTAGTGCTAGGGTCAGCTGTTTGATATCGCTGGGGGGAACAAGTAAACAGTTCTCCCCGTTTTTTGCATAATCGCGGTTACCACCATTATCTGTGGTTACGACTGCCGTGCCACAGGCCATGGCTTCTAAAAGTGGCATCGAAAAAGACTCGAAATAGGAGGTCGATACGAAAATGTCTGCCTGGGCATAGAATCTAGCCATCTCACTATCAGAGGTGGCTTTTACTATTTGATAAGGAAGGGGTGCTTGGTAATTTGCCTCCTCTGGAGCGACGACCTGAATGTCAAAGTTAGGAACCACCTGAGCTAGTTGTCGGCAGGCTTCCCAAAAGTCTTCGCTCCCTTTCCAAGTATAGCCATGTTCCTTCGAACGGAGGATATAGGCAATAGTAAGGCGTCCGGTGGAGAGAGATTTTTTAGGATAGGGACGAAAAACCGTGCAGTCAACCCCACCAGGGATTACTGTGCTGTTGCGACCGGTACCTTGCAAAATTAATTGACGATGCCATTGAGATAGGGAAATGATCGGGGCATCTATAAGGTAAGAGGCAAGTGCTTTCGCATCTTCTACCCATAAAGGCTCATAACCAAGGCTAAGTCGAACGACGCGGCCTTTTTTAGATTCCCAAGCTGGAAAAACAGTGGGATAGAAATTTGGAAGAAGAAAATCTGCAGGCGGTATTGTATCTGGAGTAAGTTCTTTGATCCGAGTAATTTGTGCCCGCAGTGGCCAAGCCACTGCGGCTTTTTCTGGTAATACGATTTCGACGCTGTGTCCTTTATCTACAAGTTCATTGGCTAACTGATAAATAAAGCGTGTCCCTCCAGTTTCCAAACTTAGTACCGGAATAACAATTCTCATAACGTGGTCCTCCTAATTAGTGATGAAAATAATGTCTTTTCAGTATATGTTGCACCTGCTATTAAAGTTGTAATAATACTGTAAAGTTCGATATTACACCTACTCTTTCCACAGAAAAATATTGCTGTTGTGTCAATATTAGGTGGACTGCCATAACTTATAGTGACGAGATTGGGGGAGGATGAATCCAAAAATGAAAATTTGTGTAGTTGGTTTGGGTAATATCGGCTTTAATCTTTTCGCTCATCTTTGCCATAAATTTCCTGGAGAGATCATCGGGGTGGATGTGAATGAGACTAGGGTCAAAGAATTACGGAGTCAAGGTTATAGGGTGACTGCGGATTATCGGGCTTTAACAGGAATAGATGTTTGGCTAATGGCTCCTTCTACGGGTAATCAAGGTCAAAATTTATTTGCGGCCTTAGAACAAATGATAATCCGCCCGGGCTCTTTGATTTCCATCGAGTCAACTTTGCCTCCGGGAACCATGAGTCGCGTGAGTGAATTTTTAGAGGGAAAAGGGTTTATTTTAGGAACAGATCTTTTCTTAATCCATGTTCCCCATCGAGTAATGTTTGGTGTTGACAAAACCGTTTGTGATACCCCACGAGTGATGGGAGCCTTTACAAGAGCTTGCCTAGAAAAAGGACGTCAGTTCTATGATCCGTTGGTCCCTCTTCTAGTTGAAGTTTCCGATATCCGGGTGGCGGAGTTGTCTAAGGTGGTTGAGAATGTAAAGCGTTATGTTGATGTAGCCTTTGCTCAGGAAATTTACGGCTATTGTGTCGATCAGGGAATGGATTATGACGATCTGAGACTAGCTGTTAATAGTAAAAATAACGTCGAACTTTTAGCTACTGACTGGGGTATTGGTGGAGAGTGTCTGCCTAAGGACATGAGTTTCTTACGAACTGTTTGCAACTCGATTTTATTGGAGGGGGCAGAGCAGGCGGATAGGAACTATAGAGATAGAATTGTGAACCAGGTCGGTAGTGGCAAGCAGGTCTTAGTCAGGGGTTTAAGCTATAAAACTGGCGTTAAGGATCTTAAGCATAGCAGAGGGGTTGATTTGGTAAGAGCCTTAGAAGCGGCCGGAAATACTGTCTGGGTGGAAGATCCCTTATTTACTTCAGATGAGCTTAGTGGATCAGGCTTCAGCCCCAATGATGTGGTTGATCAAAGGATTGAAAAACAGTCTAAGGAAAAAGACAGTGTAGTGTTAGATCGACAAAAGGCCTTAAACTTTCAATAAATAATTAGTGAAAAAAGGAGCAGATATAATGGCCAAAATGTTAGTAATAGGCAGTAAGGGCACTTTAGGTTTGCGATTAGTAGAAGTACTTCAGATTCGGGGACATGAGGTTTGGGAAGTTGATTTGCAACACCATCTTGGAGATAAATATATTAGGGCAGATATTTCGGAATATCGCCAGTTGGAACGCGTATTTGAGCAGAACTATGACTGTGTCTATCTTTTAGCGGCAGAATTTGGTCGCATTAATGGAGAACATTATTATGATACGCTTTGGAAGACCAATGTAATAGGGACACGTAACATTTTAGAATGGCAATTGAAAAAAGGCTTTAAGCTGATATTTACAAGCTCCTCTGAAATTTACGGGGAAGCGGCTGAGCCCATCTTGACAGAGGATTTACCCCTTAAAAAAACCATCATTCAGCATAATGACTATGCCTTAACGAAATGGGCTAATGAAGTCCAAATTCTAAATTTCGAGAAGAAATACCAATCTCCCATTGTTAGATTGCGTTTATTTAATGCCTACGGTCCGGGAGAATATTATCATTCTTATCGAAGTGTAGTTTGCCTTTTTGTCTACCGAGCGCTAATGGGGATTCCGTATGATGTTTTTGAAGGATACCACCGTGTCTTTATGTATGTTGATGACTTAATTCCCACAATAGCTAACGTTTTTAATAATTTTAAACCGGGCGAAGTCTATAACCTTGGTGGAACGGAATACCGTAGCGTCAAAGATCTAAGTGATCTAATCCTCAAATATACAGAAGGCGACCCAAAATTAGTCAACTATCTTCCAGAAGACAAGCACAATACTGTTAGTAAACGACCGGATATTAGCAAAGCGAAAGCGGATCTTGGACATGAACCTAAGGTGACGTTAGAAGAAGGATTGCCTTTAACCGTGGAGTGGATGAAGAAGATTTACCAGGAGGGTCATTAATGTTGCCACCTAAAGTCAGTTTAGTCATCCCCACTTACAATCACGCCCAGTATCTCCCCTATGCGCTTAATAGTGTAATTAATCAGAGCTATGCAAATATTGAAGTCCTTGTGATTGACGATGGTTCCACCGATGGAACGGCTAAACTAGTGAGACCTTATAGTTCAATAATTGATTATGTTTACAAAGAAAACGGGGGAACCCCGAGCGCCTTAAATTTGGGGCTTTCTTTGGCAACCGGTAAGTATATTTGCTGGTTGAGTGCAGATGACATGGTAATAGGAGAAAAAGTGTCTAAACAGGTTGGACTAATGGAAAGTGATCCGAGTTTGGGTTTTAGCTACACGAGCTTTATGGTTATTGACGCCAAGGGCAAAAAGCAATATGATGTGAATTCCGCTTATTTTCCCGATAAGCAGGAAATGGTAACTAAGCTCATGGAGGGCTGTTTTATTAACGGATCTTCTGTGATGATGAGAAACTCTGCTTTAAAGCAAATAGGAAATTTTGATGAAAATCTGCCACAAGCCCATGATTACGACTTATGGTTCCGTTTCCTGCGTCATTTTAATTGCGGGTTTCTGGCAGAATACTTGTTAGCCTACCGTTGGCACGGTGAAAATATGAGTCAGAACCCAGACGAGGCATGTTCCGTGATCGTTAGAGAGAGAGCTAAACAGCTTTTTCCCGAATGGTTAAATTAGTGATTTTCACTCAAGCAGAGACTTCTAATGGATAGAAGACTCTGCTTGAGTAAAGGAGAAGAGGAGAAGAGCTATGCCTTTATTAATAACCGGATTGATCAGGAATACTGAAGTTCTCGGTGTAAGACCAAGTTCAACACTCTTTGTAAGAATTGCTAATGATGACCTAGCAAGTGCTTCTGTACAAATACGAGGATTCTATCTAACAGAAACGACAAAGACAGAGTACGTTTTCGATGTCGTAACCTTGGCACCTAGAGGAGTAGCAAATTATAGCTATTACGCCCAGTTTGATGCTTTTGAGTTTCAGTTTATAACCAATTCTGATGCGGTTGAAATATCAGCTTGGGGGAGGGATGCTACTGGTGCATTGAGCGCAGTTTATCAGGTGCAGCCGGCAGAGCTCAACTTATTTGGTATGGAGGGGGCAGCGGGAGCAGATGGATCAACGATTTCGTCTGCTGTTAAACGGATTTACGTTGCTAATTCTAGACGTGACAATATTTCGATCATTGACGCAGAGACCAAGGCTCTCATAGGAACCGTTAAAGTTGGATCAAGACCATTTGCGGTAGGTGTGAATCCGGTAACAAACCGAATTTACGTTTCTAACCAAGGCAGCGACAATGTCTCAGTTATTGACGGATTTTCTAATATCGTTATAGCGACGATCAAAGTAGGTCTTTCTCCAGAAAATGTAGATGTAGATCCGAAAATAAACAAAATCTATGTTACAAACGCTATCAGTAACAACATCTCAGTAATCAACGGGAGTACAAATACAGTTATAGCCACCCTACGAAGGAAGTAGCAAAATGAATGAGCTTTCATGGGATCGCTTGAACCCTACTTCAGTCAATCGAATTTACTTTTATAATTGTCTTGTGACCGAGTTAACAATGCGACTAACCATTAGGCTAAACTGAAACCATTGCATGTCACACATAATGCTGCTCGGTCTTTGAACTTATCGAGTAACGTTTCAAAATATCTTAGATATTTTGGAACCCATCAAGGAACTAATGAATAAGAAATGACAAACGAAAATATGAGCCTCAAGTATTCAGCTCATATTAAATATATGGAGTGATCAAGATGTTGCAATTAACCACAGGGTTGATCGAAAATAAACTTTCCCGTGCAATTGACATGACACCGACGTGTGTTGTGCCTATAAAATTGCTCTCCATTCCTAATAGACCCAGCGTTACTTTAGGAGTTAGGATCTCAAATAGTGATACTACCGCAGTAAGTATTGAAATTAAAGGCTTTTACATGAACGGGACGACCAAGGAAGAATATATTTCGGATATGTTTTACATTGATGCTGATAATTTTGTTCTGCGCCAATATTATGCTCAATATGATGTTTTTGAGTTTCAGTTTATTTCAGATTCACAAGCTGTAGGAGTATCTGTTTGGGGTATAAACTCCGCTGGAAAATCAGTAACTACCTATAGTGTACTACCTCTAGGAATTAATAGTTTTACTGAACACGCAAGGGCAAGTTGTTCCACTGAAGTGATAGGAGCTCCGGGACCAATAGTAATTAACAGCGCTTTAGGATCACAAGGGGCAACTAGAATACCAAGAGCTAATGGAGAACTAGGAGCCAAAAAGGAACTAGAAGTCAAGGGAGAGCAAGAAATCAAGAGAAGGATAGAGGTCAAGAAAGAGTCAGCAGACAAAGGAGAGCTAGGAGATAAGGGGGAGCTAGGAGACAAAGGGGAGCCGGGAGACAAAGGAGAGACGGGAGATAAAGGAG
>NZ_AGAF01000279.1 GCF_000224515.1 Desulfosporosinus sp. OT
TAGTTAACTTTATCTTTCTTAAAACCATCGTTGCGCAAATAACACCAAAGCACTGTAAACATGCCTAATTCGTGAGCACGTTTAAAAGCAGCGCTTATTTCTTCAATTTGGCGGCGTGACTCCTGAGAACCGTAATATATAGTGGCGCCAATCCCCACAGCTCCCATTTGAAAGCCCTGTTCGACTGAGGCGAAAAGTCTTTGATCAAAAGAATTTGGATAAGTCAGTAGTTCATTGTGATTAATTTTTAAGATAAAGGGAATTTTATGAGCATATTTGCGAGAGACTGCTCCTAAAACACCTAACGTTGACGTGACTGCATTGCATCCGCCTTCAATTGCTAGTTTAACAATATTCTCTGGATCAAAATAAATAGGATTTGGTGCGAAAGAAGCAGCCGCAGAATGTTCGACGCCTTGATCTACGGGTAATAAGGATAGATAACCGCTACCGGCTAAACGGCCATGGTTAAAAAGCGTCGCTAAATTTCTTAACACACTATTGGACCGATCTGACATTTCTATGACCCGGTCAATAAAATCCGAACCTGGTAGATGAATAAGTTCCTTAGGAATCGTGGTACATTTGTGTTCTAACAAATCTTTTGCTTCATCCCCTAAAATAGTGATCGTATCATTCTTCAAAACCTTCATCCTTTCACTTGTCATTTTCAGCTCATAATTTTCGTTTTCCTGACAGCATCTTTACGTTGAATTATACAAACTAGATTCTACGTGTTTCCTAATTATTCCTCCTAAAATTTCTGAAAAAACAAAAAACCAGGGTTGAATCTGGTAGTCAAAACAATAGCCCCTCTTTCAGGGTTATGCAAATTAATAGTCTATCTTAAATCCAATCGGTTGAATTGCATTGACATTATGTATTTTCTCCAGCAAAGACTCCTGAATAAACTTTACCAATAAGTGGGTAGCATAAGATAGATAACGTCGTTTGTGCCAGATTAATGACAGTTCAAGAAATATATGTGGATCACTTAAAGGCATAAATGCCATTGTTTTCGGATCAAGTTCAGTGCATAGTTTGCTTGGCAATAGAGCAATCCCCAGTTTAGCCGCAACAATTTGAGTCATCAATTCAAGTTGCGAAGTTTCAAAAGCTACTTTAGGCTGAAAACCAGCCATTTTACACCGCTTAACAATTTCATCGTATAGGCTGAAATCGCGTCGATATAAAACAAAACTCTCCTCAACCAGTAATTCAAATTCTATTTTAGGATATTCTCTCAGCGGGTGTTCGGAGTGACCAACCACCCATAAAGGGTCTTTGCTAAAGTGCATTACATTATATTGGTCACTATTAGTGGGACAACAGATAAGACCCACATCTAACGAGCCATCCTGAATTCCTAACTCAACACTTTTGGACCCATACTCAAATAAGTTTATCTCGATATTGGGATAAGCTTTTATAAACTCACCCAATAATTGGGCAAATGCGGTGGCTGCGGTAATGGGAGGCAAACCAATACTAAGCTTACCCTTTTCAGTTTTTGCCATAATATCTAGCTCGGTAGGGATGCTTAGGAACATCTCTACTATTTGTTTAGCTTTAGGAAATAGCATCTCGCCGGTATCAGTCAGCTGAACATATTTAGAACTCCGGTTAAATAGCGATCTTCCTAATTCTGTTTCCATGTCTTTAATCATCTTGCTAATAGTCGACTGAGTAACATGTGTAGCTTTAGCAGCACTACTAAAACTCTTTTGACGAGCAACTTCAACAAAATACTCTAGATGACGTATATCCACATTCTCCACCTCGCTTAGTAGGATTATATTATCTATTATATCCATAATCAATATTCCAACTATCTATTTTACAAATAGTTGCCATTAGAAGTACAATGGAATCAAGCTTCCATGACTTGAAAGAGGGTGAATTTATGAATTACTGGGTGCGTGTGAGTCTCCAAATTACTTTTCTTTGGATAATCTACGAATTAGGAAACCTTTTCATAGGTCTAACAAATATACCTATTCCTGGTAACGTTTTAGGAATGGTTCTCTTATTTGTTTTACTGTTTACCGGAATTATTCCCATAGCCTGGGTGGAAGAAGCTGCAGATTTACTACTAAAACATCTTGCTTTTTTCTTTATTCCTATAGCTGTAGGGTTAATGGAATGGGTAGGTTTGTTCCGAACCAGCGGAGTACAGCTTCTGGTGGTCATTGTACTTGGCGCCGCCGTTTGCATTTTGGTTACGGGTTTGGTAGCTCAGATTCTTGCTAGTAAACGTTCTGCCAAAGGGGGAATTTAAATGAATCTACTGATAGTACTCTTTACCATAGCTATCACTATAGCAGCCTATGCCTTCAGCCGTTTTCTGAGTAAGCGTTTTCCCCACCCACTTGTAAATGTGGTATTCCTCAGTACCGCATTAATTATTATAGTTTTGCTAATTAGTGGAATTAGCTTTGAACAGTACCAGCCTGGTTTAAATCTTATGACTTTCCTTTTAGGGCCAGCAACAGCTGCCCTGGCAATACCTCTTTATCGCAACCGAGAAGTATTAATAAAAAATTTTATCCCCATAGTAGCAGGGATTGTGGTTGGAGCATCGGCCAATATGATAACTACTGTACTCACAGCTAAACTGTTAGGATTGAGTAAGGTCACTGTCGTCTCGTTGGCACCAAAGTCAGTAACAGTGCCTATTGCGGTTAGCATCTCAAAAATTTTAAATGGCGACCCGTCCCTCACTTCTGTTTTTGTAATTGCTACTGGTATTTTAGGTACCGTTTTAACTCCTGTTCTGCTCAACCTATTCAAAGTTACTAATCCTTTAGCCCGAGGAATAGCATATGGAACTACTGCGCATGGTCAAGGTACTGCAACAGCTCTGTTAGAAGGACCTATCCAAGGTTCAATGTCCGGGGTAGCCATGGGGCTTGCAGCCATCTATACTTCATTTGTTGCTCCGTTATTGGTTCGGATATTAATAGGTTAAAGCAACCCGATAATACTTTTGTACAGACGGTAGCATTGTGACAGCTTGTATTCCACATCTTTGTTTCTGTTCCTGCCATATTAAGAAAATGCTCCCCATTAAAGTAAACAGATTTATTATATTTAATCTGCCTTCTTAAGGGGAGCCTATCCAAATCTTAGCGTTTGTAATTGGTCTTAAGATTTAAACCAAGCAAAATCATCCTGTCGAATATAACCATAATAACCAAACTGGTCTTTTTTCCAATCCGAGAATGGTCCTAAAATCTTTTCTGGATTCTCGCCCTTAGCCCCAATTATCCATAAGGAATTGTTTTGAACATATACAATATGGGTTCCATCTTTAGACCATACCGGTTGGTACACTCCAGTGCCAGCCGATTGCAATGGGTGTGCAGCAGATCCATCAGCGTTTTCAATCCATAAAACTCGTGTAGCTACCCAGTTCGCTAGGTCGTCGGATTTACTAAAACCCCAAACTTCATTCCCTAAGCTTTTCGCGGCTACGAAGGCAATAAGGCTCCCATTGGGAGAGAAAGATGGGTCGGTGGCAATGCTGTCAGCTGGATTCGGCAGCTCCAGAGTACTCCCTGATTCAGGACTACTAATTATCAAACTTTTCTGTGCCCAGATGATTCGACCTCCACCGGATACCATAAGTAACTGTCCATTCGGAGAAAAGGAAAGCCAATCCCGATATGCCAGTCCTGTAGACACGAGTTTGGGCTTGACATCATTAAACTTGAGACTCCACAGTTCTAGCCCATCAGCTGCCAGTGAAGCACTATGTAGCGGATCTAACCAGTACAGCAACCCACTGCCATCCGGCAACCATGTAGCAATTTTAATTCCTGCGTTTTCAGCCGTAATATATTTGACCGTTTCACCACTATTAACATTCAAAGTATAAAGATCGTCATCACGGTTCCCTTGGTTATTTGGGGGATTCATAACATTGTAGGCAATAGATTTTCCGTCTGGTGACCATGGACAATAAGCGTAAGAAAGCAAACCTTTAAACTTAAGAGTCGGTTCACCTTGCGAGGGAACCAACCATAGACCTTCTTTCCCACTGACTGCCAGAATATTTGTTGTAGGTGACCACGAAAGGTTTTGATCATTTGCTTGCTCAAGGTTGATCCCTTGGACTTGGTGCGCTTGTTGCCCGTCCTTACGAACAAGCCAAAGTTGTCCACTATTCGAACTAGGACCATCAGCAGAGATAAACGCTAACCATTCACCATCATTGGACCAAATTGGGTGCAAGGCGTGTCGAGAGTATGTGAGCTGCTTGACTTCACCTGTTTTACCGTCAAGAGTAAATAGTAAACCTTCCCAAATGAAAGCCAAATCACCCATATTCTTAAATGCAGCAGCATTTAGATTCTTTGGGCTCAGTATTGCAGAGTTATCTTGTCCTTGATTGACATCAATCACAGAGCTCTCACTGGGTTGGTCCATCGGTGTTTGAACTCTCTGAATTGATCCACAGCCAGTTATAACCAGAACTAGTAATGACATAACTAAACGAACGGGGAACTTCATCTGTTTGTCCACTCCTTGCTTTGAATTCCATAATTTTTATCGATTTGATAATACTTTTACAATATACTCTTTTACTGGACACACATTTACAAAATAGTAAAGAGATAGTTACAAAATGGTTAATTTGCTGGTTAAGCTATCCCCGCTACTTATCGAAGCCAAATACCATTTTAAATCAAAACAAATATTGCTCCCTCAAAGTATGGAATAAGTTCATACTTGTCACAATACTGAAAGAAGAATAAGAAAAGTGCTTACAAGTATTGAAGGGAGCCTAAACATGTGAAAAGGTATTTCATCCAACTCTATCACATCACGGAACAAACAAGGGAACTCTCGGCGATAGAATCCGGTTTCTCTCTTATAATGCTCGCCATTGACGAATGGAACCAGTTACCGGGTCTTCTCGCATCTGAATCCGGAATTAACGATAAATTTAAGGTATGGGATGAAGATTACAGATTTGCTACAGACAAAGACGAAAGGATCATTCCTCATCTAGCCCATCTGGCGCCTAAAGTACATACTATAACTTTGTGTGACATTGATGTGCAAGGTAAGGAGAATGGAATTAGTTTCTTCATCTTACCAAAAAGTGTTATTCTAATTGATAATAATAAAATGCTTATACCTTTGATCGAACGTTGGGCTAAACGAGGTATCTTAGATAATCCGATAGATATGGCCTTTCTTTTGGGATTGTACATTCTAGATAATTATCAGCAACGACTGGAGAGATTCGAAAATGATTTATTTCAGCTGGAAAAAGATATCCTGAAAAGCCCAGAAGTAAATCATCAAAATAATATCTTAAGCTACCACCAGTTAATAATGAGCATAAGGAAATCCATAAATATGCATCAGTCGGTCTTCGAGCACATGTCCGACTTGAGCAATTCGGAAAATAAACTGGAACAGGATCTCCGCTCTACGACAACACGAATCATTGGCAATATCCAGAACTATCACGATCAAGTGGAAAACCTTCGCGATGCTTACCAAACGGCAGTTCAGAATAACACCAATGATATTATGAAACTACTTACGATTATTGCTACGACGTTATTGCCCATTAACTTGATGACTAGTTTCTTTGGGATGAACTTCATGAACTTACCCCTAGTTGATAATCCTTATGGGATTATTGTTTTTTATATTGTGTCAATTCTTCTTGTTATCCTGATCTTGAGTTATTTTGGAAAGCAAAAGTGGCTGCGATTTTGGCACAAAGTTAAGGAGTAAAGTCTCCATCGCTATTCTCATAACCCCATTCAATTTTCATGAAATATTATCAAAAAAACACCGAAATCAGACTGCTGATTTCGGTGTTTTAAAGTCTAGGATTTTACGTGTCTCACGAGTACTTTCTCATAAAACGTAATCCTTAATCATTTTCGTTACGCATTCTTCACAATTTAGTATCTCTAATGAGTTTGGTAATTTACTTCTTACGTTGCAATCTTTGTTATACTTTTCGCAGGCAGCTCCAAATACTTTACCCTTTGCGGAGTGTAGCAAAGTGATTCCTCTGTAGAGTACTTCGCAACTTGTTATACTATCCGTATCAAGTGTCCAATCATCAAAATCGGACAGTGCTTCCCCTACTGAATTATATTGACTATACTCGGGATTTCGTGCACGTTTTGGACTCGCAACGACCCATATTTTATTAGGATTGTCTTTCACTTGGCTGGCCTCCTATGATTTGACTCGTATCTACTAAATAAGACACACTGCATATTCTACATCAAATTTTTCACACAGTCCACGTATTTTGAAACCCTTATTTCTCAACGTGACGCTTGCTTAATTTAGAATTAACAAACGCCTTTCACTAACGTTAGGGAAAGACGTTTTGTTTGTATCGATTAGTCAATTAAAGATTATTTTTTATATTCAATTCCAATAAAATTCTCCGTCCACCTCCAAGTTTTCACTTTTATAAGCCCTACAGTAAGTGCCCAATCGTCTAACTGTTGAACAGATAACCTGTGTTCAACAGGTGGTCCCATTTCCGTAGAAGCTTTGGCCCACTCGATTACCACTAATCGGCCACCCGTTTGAAGGATCCTGTGCAATTCACGAAAAAAATCATTGGGTTGATCAACTTCGTGTAAAACAAGCGAAGTCAAAATTCCATCTACCAATAGGTCTGGTAAGGGAAAACAACTTTCTCCGGATTGAAGTACCTCTACATTGGGAATTTGTAATTTAGTGAGACTGTCACTGAGATCACTAAGCATTTCAGTACGTATATCGAGAGCGTACACTTGCTTCACCTCATTAGCAAGAGGTATTGTAAAATAACCTGTTCCACAACCGATATCAGCCCAGACAGTGTGAGATTCAATCCCAATGTCCATTAAGACCTGAGCCGGGGGCAAAATTGCTTTACGTTGTTCGCTATTAAGTTTTTTGCGATTTTCAGGATCAAATTTATGTACGGACACAGCAACCACCTCCATTACACTATTTGGGGACCCGCCTTCATTTTAGAGCACCTGTCTTTGTCATGCAAGTCCTCTAGCTTTTAATTCCAGTTGATATCCTGCTATAATATACTTTGCGAAATTAATCAGTTGGAGGCATCTTTTATGACGTTTGTAGAATTATTAACGCGTTTCATAGTTGGTGGGACCTTGGTCGTAATAATTAATCTAATTGGCAAATCACAAAATAGCTTTGTTGCTGGTCTGGCTATGCTTTTTCCAGCTATTACTCTCCTGGGTTATTATTTTCTTTCCATCTCGCAACATGGCTCGTTAAGTAAGACCGTGATGTTTAGTATATGGTCATTACCGACTTCGTTAGCTTTTCTCTTAACTCTTTACTTTACTATAGACAAAATACCTATCATTCAATCTTTGGCATTAGGAATAGCATCATGGTTTATTACTGCTATTGTTGTCATAGGAGTCTACTCGATAGTCTTGAGATAAGTTATGCAGGGTCCATGTATAAGCTCTTTTCTTTGTCTACGTTTACCAGTAAATCTTGCATATTATTTTGTGCATTCCATCAGAGCGATTTCGAAAGATCCAACCCAATTGCTGTTAAGTAATTGCGGTTTAAGCACACGAAGCAGGTCATGTAAGACCTGCCTCAACTGTTATTGGTAGGTAATTCCTGCTTATCTTCGTGCTGCACTTAAAGCATAACGCAACTTCCATCCGGGATTATGCATATTTCATGATTGTTTAAAAAATGGTAGCAAATGGACTAATTGTATACATACATAGAGTAGGATTTTGGTAAATTACGTCGAATTATATGACCTAACATAAAATTTAAATGGGGTGTAAAATGGAAAAAATAACACTGAAACTTTACGGATTTATAGCCTTATGTATCTTTATCTGCGAACTGGTTCTGCAACTCCTATTGACTAAAGTTTTGGCCTACCCAGTTTTAGTCTTGCTTCAAGCTCTAGTGGCCTCCTTAGTCATTGCCTATGTTACCCATAAATTCATCTTTAAACCTTTAAGTTCAATTGTCAAAATACTTAAGGAAAACGAAGCCGGTGATTTCTTTGTTAAACCAACGACGGAAAAAGGATTATTAAAGAATATTTTTTTTACTATTGAAGGCACTCAGAGTGGAACATTATCCTTTTTGAGTAAAATGACAGAAATTGCAGTTCAAATCAATATTAATTCGGATGACCTTAAGAAAAATATCAAAGAAGTATTCACTGGTTCGTCTGAGATTACGGCAGCTTTTTCCGATATTGCTAACAACAATCAAAAGCAAGCAAACCAAGCGGAAAATATTGTTTTATTGCTCCAATCACTTGCTCATCATGTTCGTAACATTGACTCATCCGCCCAGGATCTATTACAAATAGCTTCAGCCAATAGCGAATCGGCCAATAACGGGTTAAGCTTCACAATTAAACTCGAAGAGCAGATGAGAAAAATCAGTCAGAATACAGTAGAGACCTATGATGCAATTAACAAACTGATCGAAGAGTCCAAGGGTATCGAAGATATGCTGCAACTGATCGCGGAAATTGCGGAAAAAACTAATTTACTGGCTTTGAATGCAGCTATCGAGTCAGCTCGCGCGGGTGAGGCTGGTCGTGGTTTTTCAGTTGTAGCCGAAGAAATTAAAAAACTGGCGGATCAATCTTCACATCATGTACTTGATATTAATAATAACCTGCAAAGGATCGTGCATTGTATCAACATCGTGAAACAAACTGACGAGCTTTCACGGACGGAAATTGAACATAGCGCTCAATTAGTTGAGTCTACAACGGGTGCCTTTAGTAAAGTTGCTGCAACTACAGACACAATGTATAATCATTTTAGCGGCATTTCGCTTGCTATCCATGAGATGGGAACAGAAACAAGGGATTTAGTCGGTAACTTCGACCGAGTAGCCGAGGCCACCCAGTCTAATGCTTCTAATACCCAAGAGATTTTAGCTAGTTTAGAGACCCAGCAAGATGGTTTGAATAATTTAAAAAATACCAGTGGCAGCCTGACTGACCTCACAGATCAAATGCAGCAGAAAATCGCTGCTAAAGTAATGGATCAATGGCTGTATAATATTAGTGAACAAGTACTGGCCTTGGAAAAACACGAAGAATTAACGAATGAGAAACTAAAAGAGATAACGCAACAGCTTAATATAGATGAAATTTATTTAATTAATGAACATGGAAACTTTACCCATAGCACAATTCCCACAATTATCGGCAAAAACTGGTTTGCTCTCAATCCAATTTATTGCAAGGTTGGTACGAGTGAACTACCGTATTTCATTACGCCAATCAAGGCACGTATGCAGGATAATCAGTTGATGAAGTTTTGTGATCGGAAAAGAGAGGGTAACAAAGGTTTTCTAAGTATCGCTGTCTCCGCGAACCGCCTCTTAAATTTCTCACTTGGTTAAGAGTCGTGCTAACTTGGCCATAAAATTTTTGTCAGCTTAAACGCATTCAACCTATTGAGGAGTTCATAATTTTTTTCGAAATTATGAACTCCTCATTTTAATTTATTAAATATTGGTTCGTCTGAAACATTAGTCATTCGGATGATATTGTCCTTCTATAATAACCAAGTTAATTTGATGATCATCCTTATATTATATTCTTTTATTCGTTATATTCCCTAAAGATACCGCATGAGTTTCTGCGTAATAACATAGTTTATTCGTTCAATCTAGAGATATTATAACAGTTATGTTAATGATAAATTTATCATAGTTAAATCGGATTATGATGATATAAGTATACTATGGACTTTCAACGGTAAACATGATATCATATCTTTGTGAATATTCTTACAAATATATTTTTTTACTATAATTAAAGATAATCCCAAAATGACGAGACAAAGGCTAAAAGATAAATACTCTGCATTGGAGGTTGGACAATTGAACATCGCTTTTTTCCTATCACTCAAAAAAGATATCATATTTTTAAAATTCAACTCAACTATGCGCCAAGCATTGGAACGGATGGAATACCATCGCTATGCCTCAGTCCCTATCATCGATGATGATGGCAAATATGTGGGAGTTTTAACCGAGGGTGATCTCCTCTGGAAAATGAAAAACACACCAAGTTTAACATTTACGAATACCGAAAAAATCCATCTTGATGAAATAGAGCGACATACCCACTATAACCCTGTTTCTGTCAACGCCCAAATGGAAAACCTGATCGCCAGTGCTGCCGAACAAAACTTCGTTCCTGTTGTGGACGATAATGAGATTTTCATCGGCATTGTCCGGCGCAGCGAACTGATCAGGTATTGTGTGGACTGCTTAAATCCCTCCTATTTCACTTCAACGAAAATCGATGATCAAATTTCCGGAAACCCTACCATGATATCTACTGTTTGGCCAAGGTTACAAAATAAGAGGCACCTCTTGGCTTTCCCTGCCTACTAGGTTTTGATTCCCTACATTCTATAAATTATACTGGCCGCTCTGTGTTATGAAAAAATAACCAAGTAAGGCACGCACTGATTAATTGATCAGTGCGTGCCTTCACGTCCGGAGGAAGTAGCGGAACTCTAGATAGGTTCAATTCAATGGGTACGAGGGGTAGAAGGCCTATACGTTTCTAACTGTGTTACAATCATTTATTTTCCTTTAATCAGGTCCACCATCGTTCGTTTTGATTGACAAAACAGTCCTTTGACTCCCTCTCTAAATTGTTCGTGCGTAATGTGAGCCTCGTGAGTTCCTATCACAATTTCGATGCCGGGGAACTGTTCCTGTAACATTTTCTTATACTTTTCCTTGTAAGGACACAGAGCATCCATACAATATGAGAAGTGGATGACATCAATTCTAAATTCTGCTAACGCTCGTATTCGACTTAGCAACTTTTCCGGCCCCGCTAATGTCGGACAGCCAGAACAGTTGATAATACCAATAAGTTCCAATTTATCATCAACTGGGTATCGACTGAATGCACCTTTTCTTTTCCTTAAATCGTTTAGACAGCTTACTGAAGAACAACCTAAGTCCTGTGTTGCACTAGAACATGTCAGAATTCCAATTCTCATCCTACTTCTCTCCTTT
>NZ_AGAF01000278.1 GCF_000224515.1 Desulfosporosinus sp. OT
GTAATACAGTTTTCCACAATAAAAATTGTACCATAAATATTCGATTTGAATAACTAATTTTTATCAAATTACTTTTTTTATATTATTTTTTTCGACATAATGGAACTTCTCATTATTCAAAATTAGGGGCTGCTAGCCAATTTATAGGGCTAAGAGCATGTAGTTATTTTACCCCGAATATGAGTACAAAATTAAAATCGAATAAGTAACTGTCAAAGTTAACTCTTAGTAAGCTTGGCTCTCCTATAAATTAGCTTCTATATAAAGTTAGCTTCTATAAAAATTACCTCTAAAAAAATACATTCCACGTCTTTCTTGTTTTCCCTTCCATGATTACATAAATAATCCAAGAATAATCAACAATATTAGTTTTCATCAAGAATTCTTTAGTATTTAAAAGTATGCTGTGGAATGCCCCCGAAAAGGAGAATGAAATGGGATCTGTAATTGAAGTCTCGAAACTGAACAAGAAGTATAATAATACAAGGGCAGACTAATCAGAAATTACGGGTTAGCCTGCCCTTTGTTGATCCAGTCATAAGGAGTCTTGTTCTCAAGGAATTTAGAATAAATGGTTATTAATTGTTAGCGCCTTGAGGCAATGGCACTGGCCTAAAACTAGTCGAAAGTTCACAGGGGATGATTAGAGGTGTATTTACCCCAACCAGATTACCATTTTCAAAACTAAACGTTTGCTGAAAAATCTCCGTGGATTTATACGAAGGATTTGAATTACCTCCAAATACAAAGTTCCCCAGACTATAAACGATGCTTTTTCCTTGATATACTTCGAGTGGTTGAAGAACATGAGGGTGATGCCCAAGAACTAAACTTGCCCCTTGCTCAACTGCCAGCCGTCCAAGTTCACGTTGCTCTGATGTTGGTGTGCTTATGTTTTCCGTACCCCAGTGGAAACTTACTACTATTAAAGTTGTCTGATCTTTAAGTGATTGTATTTTATTTGCTAAATCAAACTCAAGATTGATTAAGTTAACTCCTTCTTCCAATTTACCTAAAGTGTTAACCCCTATCAACCCTATCTTTGTCTCATTTTTTTCGTAAATGGCCACTTTATCATAACCAAAACTTTTTATTCCCGTCTTGTCTAGTGCCGTTACAGTGTCCCTAAATCCTTGATCTAAATAATCCATACTATGGTTATTTGCTAAGTCAACCGCTTCTATGCTGCCATCTTTTAATATAGCGGTATAGGATGGATTTCCCTTAAAGAAAAATGCTTTATCACCTTGGAAACGTTTATCAGGTTTCTCAGTTGCTTCTGTCAATGTTCCTTCTAAATTAGCAATCGTTAAATCATCCTCACTCAGTATTTTCTTTACGTCCGAAAAAAAATACCCTGCTCCCTTTTGTTTGAAATACTGATTAAAGCTCCCTGGATATAGGAACCTGTCATCCTGACCAAGAGTAACATCGCCAATGGCACTCAAAGTTATCTCATGTCTTTCATTTTTCGGCGGTTCTGATGGGGATGTTATCTTAGCTGTTTCGGTCGGCTCATAGACATTCGTATCATCGAAATGCCACCACTCCGTTGCCAAGGGTTTAAACCCATGCTTGACCATGATTTTTCCCAAGTATTTAGCGTTAGCGTTCGCATTGGTCCTTGCTGCTGCGGTTGTGAAGTTATCAAAGTCCGTAGGCATCTTAATTTCATTTCCTGCAAGGTCTACTAGAGATAGGTCAATGGCTGATCCCCGCGAGTGGTTGGAATACCCTCTATAAGGATTGGCGACATAACGAGAATCGGGTACAAGTTTCCACATTTTAAACTGGGCTTGAGGAATACGATACGCATCCCAAACTTTGAGGCGGAATCCTTTCTTTGCAACTTCATCAGCAACTTTTTTAAGTTTCTCAGCAGTCCCACTGCGCAGAAGAGCTTGCGAACTCTCATAAAGCTTCGTGTGCGTAAAATTATCCGTCGTCGCATATTTCATGTCCAACATCACAGAAGGAATAATTTGCTGAATCTCAACAAAATCAGTTTTCTTGCTTGTTTGTGTATCTGCCCGAGCTTGGTTTGTCAGTCCAAAAATGAAGGTTAAGGTTATTAGGATAGTCAGGAATCGGTTGAACACAAAAGACCACCTCCAGATTAAATGTGGCTTCTGAGACGACTGGTACCTGTGTGTAACTAAAAACCAAATTAAAACTGACTCATCGACTATATTTTCAAAAAGCAAACAAAACACATAATTAAAGTCCCCTAAAAGATGATACATTATCTTGTTATTGCATAGGTAAAATAAAGGCCAGATTGATATTTTAAACATTTCTAACAAGTTTTGATTTGATGTAAATAACACAATCTGAATATATGAATAATTATTGAGCTTGATTGAAATTTTCTTTGGAAAAATTTGAACCTCCTGATATGATTACACGTAGAAAGATAATCATATCAGGAGGCGAAAGTTATGAAACGTTTAAGGGTTCTCCTTTTAATTCTTGTTGTTACCTTAACAACAATCGGCTGCACTAAAACACCCCAATCAGCCCCCATCGATCAGAAGCCTCCCCAGACTGAAATAAGGCAGACGACTCCCCCACCCGAGGAACCCTCAACACAGACTGCTCAGGAAGTCCAGGTCAAAATCTTTCTTATTGCTTTAGACGATAAGGGAAAAAGCGGCCAAGACATCGGCACCGGTGATAGCCTAGTACCTGTAGTAAGAACAATTCCAACTCCTAACGCACCTTTAATGGGCGCCTTTGATGAACTATTAGCACTAAAAGAACCTTACTATGGACAATCCGGCTTATATAACGCTTTATATCGATCCGATTTAAAGTTGGTTAAGTCTATGATTACTAATGGAAAAGCCGAGATTTATCTCTCCGGTTCACTGACTTTAGGAGGAATCATGGATAATCCCAGAGTTGAAAACCAACTCAACGCGACTGCTCTTCAGTTTTCTACTGTCCACGAGGTACAAATTTATTTAAATGACAAGACCTTAAAGGATGCTCTTTCACTAAAGTAAATGTCTAATGAGGGCAGCGAGACCATTAATATTGGTCTCGACTGCCATTCCCATTTTTTACAGAACCTTTAGAGGTATTTGCAGCGATCCGTTCCTATATTACTTGGGTTTCCCCCAAGGACAGGCTGAAATACAAACCCCGCAGATGGGTTTGCCAATTTCAGGCCGTTTGGCAAAATCTTCATTCACTTTTTCCACACAGCGCGAGAAATAAAGGGCATCCTCCCTCGTTTGAGGATGGTCTTCCCATGAACCCCCTTTAATAGCAGCTGCTGGACAGGCATCATGGCATCTTTGACATGTACCGCATCGATTAGCCAACATAGAATCAGGCTCAAGAGGTGCATTGGTTAGTAAAGTAGCTAAGCGTACGCGTGGGCCATACTTTGGTGTTACAAGCAAAAGACTTTTCCCCTGCCAACCGAGACCAGCAGCTTTTGCTGTCGCTTTATGTGAGATATGCCCCATCCAGTTACCCTTATCTACAATTTGAGAAGCAGGGACAGCAAGAGCGCGGAAACCTGCGCGCATGATCTCTCTTTGTAGACGTAGGTTAATATCATCTAAAAGGATATTCGCAGCTAGATAATGATGAAGGTAAAGTGGAGTTGGTTCAGTGGCAATTTGTTCAAAAACATCTGGAGAAATGGCCACAGCAATCACGACTGCATGAGTGTAAGACTCCATAAGATCTTGAGGTACCGTAGGTAGCCCCTCAACGCGCTGCAAATCTGCAATGCCGACCAAATCTGCCCCGAATTCAATGGCTTTTCGTTTAATCTCTAAAGTACTAACCACAATATCACACTCCAATTAATATTTCTCAGATTTTAAATAGGCACGTTTTCCTGGTAATGAACGTACTTTGATAAATCCCATTGACCGATGTTTGTAATTACATAATAATCAAGCACCCGGGAAATATATCTTTAGCATTATATTGCAGAGGAGATTGATAAAAAAATGGACCGAGTCGAAGGCATAATAATGAGCAAAGATGATTTTCTCAATAACGTCCCGTACACTAAGGAACCCTATGAGGGAATTCTAGTCAGCGCAGACACTGGGCATAATCAGTACAAGATTGCTGTGCAGTTAAGTGAAAACCAAGTATTGCTAGTAGATCAAGTAAATGATAAGGAAGTTCTAGAAAAATTACGAGAATGGGTGCCCCGTGTCAATGAAATTCAGATGCAATATGGTGTGAATAATGATCCAGGAAACTATTCGTAGTGTAGTTTCTATAGTAAACAGGCACTGCTCAGAAGCGATTAAGCCCTTTAGACCATACGTACGACGATCTTATGTAACACGTCGGTTGTATAACCTAAGTAAACCTCTGCATCTTTAATATGGTGGTAAACTTCTCGATATTTCAAAGCACGCATCGGATCTGAACCATTAAATAATGCCACCATACCTGCTCGATATTCATCTTCTATCGTTAACTGGACCTTGCGAATTTTCCCTATTTGTATCTGAGACTTGCGTGGATCTTCTTTTAAGAGATGGATTGCTTCAGTTAGCTGATCTGTTCCTACTTGTAATTGTTGAACCATGTTTTGAATTATTGAATCTTCAACCACTCCGAAAGCTTCCATTTCAGTTAGTGTCGATTTCGCATACTCTACAATCCTATCCATTTCAACGGAAAGAGAATAGATATCCTGTCGATCAAACGGAGTGGCAAAGGCTTCGATTAGATTATCTTCCATAGTAAACCGACATTGATCAGCTGCGTCCGCTTCGCGTAACAAATTCCGGTAATCTTCTTCTGATCGACTATTAAGCCAATGACTTAAATATCCTACCACATTGCTAGATGCTTCTGCCTGATCTGCTATCATCTTATAAAAATCTCGTTTTACAGGAAACAATCTCTCCCAAAAATTAGATCTAGCCATGATTTCTACCTCTCCCCTGTCTACGATTTACCCCACAATACGCATCAAGTAAAAAACCATTGCTGCAACGATTGCTGAAGCTGGTATTGTAATACACCAAGCAATAATTATTTCTTTACCGATCTTCCAGTTAACCATTCGAAATTCATCTGCTCCACCAACTCCTGCAACGCTCCCTACCACAACATGAGTAGTGGAAACAGGTGCCCCAAGGGTTGTCGCTAAAACAATACAGCCACCCGAAGAAAGCTGAGAATTCAAACTATGAATTGGACGAATCGTGTAGATACCTCTCCCAATGGTTTTCATAATAGGCCAACCACCAAGCAACGTACCAGCAAACATGACTGCGCCGGCAAAACCTTTAATCCAGATGAGCCCAGCCTGACCACCTGAATAACTTGCTGACGCTAAAGCTAGTGCTATAATCCCAACCGTCTTTTGAGTATCATTAGCACCATGACTATAAGCTAATAACCCGGCCATTAGCCATTGTATCTTTTTGATCCAATTGTTGATTGAGAAGTTAGCATTTCGCAAAACAAGGTTTGATATTAACTGAAGAATAAACGCAGCGATGAATCCTAGAGCAGGAGACAATATTAAAGCTGCAACGATTTTTGTTACTCCCAGTAATTGATGACTTGGGCCAATCAGCTCACTCCATCCCCACAAAATATAATCCGAACCACGAGCAACCCAAACCGCCCCCACTAATCCACCAACCAAAGCATGAGTAGAACTTGATGGGAAACCAAATTTCCAAGTAATTAGGTTCCACACGACGGCTCCAATCATAGCTGCTAATAATACTTTAAGTAAGGATGCTTCCGTAGGTATTGTTACAATTCCTGAGACAGTATTTGCTACAGCGCTACCACTTGTCAATGCACCGAAGAAACCACAGATTGCCGCCAAAGAAATCGCATGAATCGGGTTTACAGCCCCACAGGAAATAAACGTTGCCACAACAGAACTAGCATCATGAAGACCATTAGTTAACGTAAAAATAAGCGTAGCAAAAATAACAATAGCTAGAATCAGTACCGTAGAAATTGTCATTTTCCCCTCCTACAAGCTAATTTATTCTCTTATGTAATATTTTGGTCAAGTATTCTTCTTATTTTACTTCATCCTATAAGGAATATAAAGCCGTATGTATTTTCTTTGTATTGAAACTTTAAAAATCACATTTCTATTTAATAAATTTACTTAGCTGTTCAGTGCACAATAGTTGTAATATAAATAATAGTTTGGTAGAGTCTTATTTAGAAAGGAACGTTTGGTATTATGTAAAATTGAAAGGTTATGTTGTTAGTGTTGGATATTGCGATAACAGGTGGTTTAGTATTGGATGGAACAGGTAACCCACCCAGTCAAACTAATGTTGGCATCAAGGATGGGATAATTGTAGAGATAGGTAAAAGTCTGTCAACTGAAGCTGGGCTCATCATTGATGCCACTCACCAAATGGTTACTCCGGGATTTATTGATGTGCATAGTCATTGTGACTTGGTACCGTTTATGTCTGGTTCAATCCGTGAAAGTAGGATTCGACAAGGAGTTACCACGGAATTGGTTGGTCAATGTGGTCTCGGGTCGGCTCCGTATAAGGAAGCTATGCAAGACTGGCGAAACTACCTAACTCCAATCTTAGGAAATAGGCCACAAAATTGGAATTGGCCTGATTTTTCAACGTTTATGAGCGACTTAAATATACAAAGGATGCCAAACAACTCTGCCGTATTAATCGGTCATGGAGCTGTTAGGGCCCACGTTTTAGGGCTAAAAAACATCT
Source organism: Desulfosporosinus sp. OT (assembly GCF_000224515.1). Lineage (GTDB taxonomy): Bacteria > Bacillota > Desulfitobacteriia > Desulfitobacteriales > Desulfitobacteriaceae > Desulfosporosinus. Next base: position 6,708 of record NZ_AGAF01000278.1, read on the forward strand.
ACCCTTCCACAAAAGAACTCACAACCATGAGTAGGATCGTGGAAGAAGCTATGTCACATGGCGCATTAGGAATTTCCTATGGTTTAGCTTACCTGCCAGGAATGTTTGCCCCAAAACAAGAACTTATAGCGCTCAGCTCGGTAGTGGCGGCTCATAATGGTATTATGATGATTCATATTCGCAGCCACTCTCGCCAAGTTCGTGAAGCAATGACCGAAGCCCTAGCCATAGCAAAAGAGTCTGGGGTTAAACTGCAAATTTCCCACATGCGTTCTTACGGAAATCTAACGTTTGGTATCACTGCTCAAGAATTAATTGAGATGGTAGAACAAGCAAAGTTTGAAGGTGTCGATGTAACTTTCGATGAACACCCATATCAAGCTGGCAGTACACTTTTATCTCAAATTCTACCTCCTTGGGCTAAAGAAGGCGGTAGTCCAGAAATCGTTCGTAGACTAAAAGATCCACAACTGCGGGCAAGGTTAAAGAAAGAATTAACTGATCAAGGACCCGATTATCCTGGTTGGGATAACTTTGTTGGTATGGTTGGATGGTCTAATATTATGATCAGTTCGACATTTAAGCAACAAAATAAATGGGCAGAAGGTCAGTCAGCAGTTCAGCTAGTCCCCAGAACATGCTTAGCGCCAACAGAACTCGATGCTAAAATCATTGATCAAATAGCCGAACTATTGATTAGCGAGGATTGTCGGTGTTCCATGGTCATGCACAACCTTTTTGCCGAAGAAGATATTGTTGCTTTGATCAAACACCCATTATGTCAAATAGGGTCGGATGGAATTCCTACTGGGAAATCTCATCCTCGTTTATATGGCACCTACCCTAAGTTTTTGGGTGAATATGTCCGGGATAAAAAGCTAATGACTTGGGCGGAAGGTATTAAAAGAATAACTGGCGACCCAGCCCGTAGGTTGAACCTAATTAATAAAGGCTTTATTAAAACGGGGTATTGTGCCGATCTAGTAGTCTTTGATCCGGAAAAAATTAATGCACCTGAAGACTATACCAAGTCTTTCAATTTACCTATAGGAGTTAATTTTACTTTAGTTAACGGCCATGTCGCTGTGTCAAATGGAGAAATTCTTACTACAGAAGCCGGGAAATTAATCTATCATACTATTTAAATACGATAAAAAGTTGGCATAATTCTCGTTTTACCAAATTGATTTTCCAGTTAGTATGTCCTAATATATTATATTAGGCACATGTACAACATGCTGAAGGATGTAACAACTTGACATTGAATTACGAAAGGAGCGCAAAACCTATGTTTGCTACAGTAAATGCAGATTGTATCGGGTGCGGTGCCTGTGAAACGATATGTCCTCAAGTTTCAGGATGAATAGCTATGAAATTGCCGAAGCCTACTTAAATCCGGTTCCTCTTGATGCCGAAGATTGCACTAAAGTAGCAGCAAAAAGTTGCCCTGTAGCAGCAATTATTTGGGAATAACGGTTATTACATTAATGGAGGTGGAAAATTGAATATAGCAATTACGACAGATGGTGAAAGTCTGGATAGTCCAGTGTCTGAAAAATTCGAACGATGCTTATACATGTTAATTGTTAATATGAATGATTTGAGCATTACTGCTATAAACAAAGACCAACTAATTGGGACAGCCCTCGAAGAAAGTCTCGCTCTCAAAGTTTTAGAGTATGATTGTGAAGCCATAATTACCGGAAATATTAATCAAACGGCATTCAATATACTTGCAGATGCTTATGTAACCAGATATTTTGGGGCGGGACATTCCGCAAAGGACGCTCTTGAACTATCTGAAAAACAATTATTAAAATTGATTAAAGAAGATTGTACTAGCCACCATCAATAAATTAATATTTAATTAAAAAAGAAGACCATCGGTCTTCTTTTTTAATTATCGAGTCCAATAATTAATACCGTAAGAACATTGAATATCACTTTTAATACAAAACAGAGTTCTAAATCTAGGTAGGCAACGGCTTGGGAATTTGGTAAACTATTGAAAAACAGGAAGAGGTGGTCCCGATGCCGGACGAAAAAATTATGGCTCTTCCCCAGGAACTCTTACTCATTGGTGCGGCAGTGAAAACAGGAATGGTCGAGGCTTTGCGACAAGACACTACTTGCGCTGGTCTGGCTGAAAAATTAAACCTTAACGCCCGAGCCGTTTGGATGGTTGTTGAAGCTTTGGCCGCTCTTGGTTATGTGAGCAAGCAAGGGGAAGTAGTAACTCTATCAGAAGAGGCGCGAAAAATGATCTTTGACCCTACAGCGCCCAATTATTTAGGATTTGCATTCATGCACCGCTATAATATTATCCGTTCCTGGGCCCATTTACCTGAGGTTCTGGCCAGTGGACAACTAGCATCCAGAGACCAGGACCCTGAAAACACTCGCTATTTTATGGAGGGCATGCGTCATGGCGCCGAAAAACATGCTCCGGTCATCGCAGATTTTCTGCTTAAGGACACCGTCAGTGGGACACGGGTTCTGGATATCGGCGGTGGCCCACTGATATACGGTAGTGCCTTTATTGCCCGAGGGGCTAAAGTGACTGTGCAGGATCTGCCTCCAGTGGTGCAATTAATGCAGGAGAAAGCAGAAAAGGTCGGTATCACAATGATCTCGGGTGACTTTAATCAGGGGTTAGCACCCGGGCCCTTCGATCTGGCTTATCTCGGGAATATTTGTCATATTTTTGGCGAGACAGAAAACCGAGAACTGTTCAAAAAGGTAAGCCAAGTAGTAGTTACCGGCGGACGTATCGCTATAGTTGACATGGTACGTGGTACGAATCCCTTTGCAGCTGTTTTTGGAGTGAACATGCTGATCAATACCACCAACGGCGGCACCTGGACCTTAGAGCAATATACCACTTGGCTGTCTGACGCTGGCTTTGGAGATGTGAAATTCAACGAAGTTGCGGGCTTGCAAATCATAACCGCGGTGCTGTAACATGAAAAACAACGGTCGGTTTATAAACTGACCGTTGTTTTTCACATCACCCATTCGTTTTTGAGAAAATCTCTTCCTTTTACATTTACCTTATCAGCAAAAACTTCTACATATAAGCCCTCGCTTTTATTAGGGACTAGGGTGTATTTCATATCAAGAGTCCGGCATGTGGAAGAATCATTGTACTGCGTAAAAACATCTTGGATAACCGATGCTTCGCTACCCAACTCCAAATGTAAATGACCGGAAAATTTTATGACCTCGGGATACTGTTTAAGAATATCATTCAATTCTTCATGCTGTATTACAAAGTGATTTTTGTTATTTGAAGTACCTAAAGCTGGTTGATGCAGAAAGATAAAGATCGGCTTACCAGGAACATAGTTTTCTCGTAGTTTTTCTTGTAACCAGTTTAGCTGCTCAGAGGAAAGATAGGCTGTATCACCAATACTTTTATTAGACATAGCCGATTTTTCAGAACCAAGAAAGATTAAATGATACCCTTTAATATAGGTGTCAGTGTACACTTTGTCACGTTGTGTAAATTGGAGAAAACGTTCGATTGCCATCATATCAGTTTCTCCGTTAGGGAATGTTTCTGGACTCCATGAATTGGTATTTGGATTATGATAGGCCTTATAAAATTCATGGTTGCCAATAGTAAAATATAATGGAATAGTTGTCCCGCTGCCGCTTAACTCACTTTGTAGTATTTTTCTTAATGTTACATAATCTGCAGGTATTCCATTCCCCAAGTCGCCATTAATTACTTGAGCCCTGCGGTCATTGTTCCGGACATGGATATCACTAATCACAGCAAACCGAAATATAGAAGAATTCATCCCTGCCGAAGTAATAGGAGCAGCAAAATTGAATTTAACACTATAAAAACCTGCCGCTGCTCCAATAAATGCTTTTAAGAATTGTCTTCTTGTTATCATTTTATAAAACCTCATTATTCGACAAATTCCAACATTTATTCTTATTATATCTTTGATTTCAGAATTCGTATATAGTTCAGACTTTGACAAGTTTTGGTATCGGTCAATTAAACAGTTATCATCAATGTGCATTTTACACAATATTGTATGCATGCTACTCAATTTAGACACAAAAAAGGAACCCTCGCGAGTTCCTCGTAAATGTACTTATTCTTATTAATGGGCTCTCACCTTTTGGCTAGATAAAGCCGATGAATCTCATTATTGTCAATTTCCAAAACTGATCGGAAGTGTTTCTAACCCGCTGCCATTTGACAGGGTTTGTTTTGTTTTCGTTCCAGACAAGTCCCATGTAACATCCTTCAAGACATCTAGAGGGTACCTCAGACGTAGAAAAACGTAAGTAAAGGTTTAGAAAACACTCTTTCTAACCCCATTTACTTACAGTCCCCTAGAAGCTTACTTATTGTTTATATCCCGTTCTTTCTTAATTAAATCAGATTAAAATAGAGATTTATGCAAACCACTGTGAGGTGCCGGCAGTACCATTTGATCTACTAAAAATCCACTAGCCTTAATGGCCTCACTACCTGCCTGAACAGCGGCATTCACCGCCCCTACATCACCAGTCATAGTCACCATAGATTTACCGCCCATTCCTCTCGCCAAACGAACTTCAATTAATTCAACGCTTGAGGCTTTAACGGCTGTATCGGCAGCCACAATGGCTGAAGCGACTGAATAACTTTCAATAACCCCTAAGGACTTTATCTCATGGATCGTAGTACAGCCTGTCAAAGCGGAAAAAACGCTGGCATGCAAATTAGGAAGTATAAATTCATCCACTACATTGTCTGTACCAGCAGCTGCTTGACCACTTTTTACCGAACTTTGTACTGCTCCGACATCCCCCGCTACCATAACGACATATTTCCCGGGACACATTGGCTGAGCCATGATTATTTCCACATTAGCCGCTTTGAGCATGGCATCTGCTGCCAAAATTCCTTTGGTCATGTTTTTTAGTTCCAGTAAGCCTATAGCTCTCTTCATGGTCGTTGTCACCCCCTGCTGCTTTATACCTTTCTAATGCCAATACAATGATTGTCCACCATAACGATCTGTCCCGAAATACTGGCATGCAAATTGACGCCTAGGCTTGCTCTCTCAGGAATAACTGCGATTAAATCTCCTTTTGTGACGTTATCTCCTACCTTCACAACAGGTAGCGCTGGTGCTCCTATGTGTTGAGATAGAGGCAGCTTTACTTCACGCACCGGGACCTCTTGGTCACTAAGAGGCGCTTTGACATCATAGGCGGAAATCCCCAAACGAGCAATTAGTCGTTTTGTGGGAATCAGATGATATTCACGATTTGTTCGTACCTGCTGTGGTTTAGCGTGATGGGGATTTTTTATCCCTTGCTTAGATAACTGCTTTTTTATTTCAGCATTAACTCTGCGAGGGGATAACCCCATCGTACAACCATACGTATCACAAGCGCCGCATTCTGAGCAGAGAAAGGCTCGTGAATAGATTTCTGATTCACCAATCTGCCCTTTGCCAATCGCCTGCATGACACGATGGGGCTCTAGACTATGCCCGAGCAGATTCCGAGGACAAGCTTCTGTACAAGCCAAGCAATTACAACACACGGCTTTGGCTCTATTAACAATCATCTGCCAAGGTGTATTTTTATTTGTCACTAAGGACTGATCTAATGGCAAGACAAGGATACCGCCTGTCGTCTTGGTGACTGGCGAATTGGGGTCAATCACTTTTCCCATCATGGGTCCACCGTCAATGACGGCATAAGGCTCCACCACAGCTCCTCCTGCTATATTGATCAATTCCTGAACCTTGATGCCAATAGGCACTTTGAGGGTTACCGGTTTCTTAACAGCACCGCCAATCGTAACGTATTTGTCAGTAACCGCCTTACCTTCCAGAGCATTGGCAACATTCACCAAGGTTTGTACATTCGAAACAACCACGCCCACCTGAAGTGGAATGCCACCTTCCGGCACAATTTTACCAGTCACTTCATGAACAAGCACTTGTTCATCGCCGGCTGGATAAATGTCAGGTAGAAAAAATAATTGAATTGAAGTTTCGCCCATTTCTTTGATATCTCTTTGCAGATTGCTCACTGCTTCCTCATATTTACGCTTCAATCCAATATAGCCTTGACGCGCTCCCGTCGCCAACATGACAGTCTTCAATCCTAAGATAAGTTTCGTACTTAGCTTAGCCATTAACTGCTGGTCTGCCCTCAATAATGGTTCACATTCTGCACCATTGGCAATCACTATCTCAACACTGGCATTTATCTTGACATGCGTGGGAAAGCCTGCCCCTCCTGCTCCCACCACGCCTGCAGCCTTTACTGCAGCAACAATCTCGTCACGCATCTTTTCGCCTCCCTACCTATCCGGTTTCTCAAATCTAAATGATGGAAAACGAATCAACTAGAACGCAACGCCTTTGGCGGGTAAAGCTTCGAGCAGTTGTCAAACCTTCTCCTGTTGGTCCGGCAATGGTAAAGGTACAAAACCCTTCTCCACCTACGCCAATTCCGGCATAAGAAGGAGCGTTCTTCACAAAGATTGTTGTTTCAATGGCCTTGGCAAACCGGGTCATATTATCAACGTTTTTAGAATGCATCATCGCTGTGTGACGATTACCATGCTCTACTTTCACAGCCAATTCAATTGCTGCGTCGATATCTTTGACCTGTACCACCGGGAGAATAGGCATCATTAGTTCTTCAATAACAAAGGGGTGATCGGCCGGAGTTTCGCAGAGAATCACCTTAATTGTATCCGGCACATCCAGACCAATCTGAGTTAAGATATATTTAGCGTCTTTGCCGACAAAGTCTTTATTGATACCATATCTTTTTATCGGTTTTGCCGTACAGCCTTCTGCCATTTTCTCTTCAGTTGCAGTCATGACAACGTCCAACATCTGATCAATCTTTGAACCAGAAATCAAATACGCTCCGTACTTCTGCATATTACTGATCAGTCTATCAGCAATGCATCCTACCGCGATAACTTCTTTTTCGGCGATACAAGGTAAATTATTATCAAAGGAGCAACCTGCAATAATATCCCGAGCTGCTTTTTCAATATCCGCCGTCTCGTCCACAATGACTGGGGGATTCCCTGCTCCAGCGCCAATAGCTTTCTTACCAGAAGATAATACAGCTTTAACAACCCCAGGACCACCCGTTGCTACCAGCAAATTAATTCCCGCGTGTTTCATCATCGCATTTGCTGCACTAATAGAAGGATCAGCTACAGAAGTCAATAAATTCATAGGGCCGCCAGCCTTGACAATGGCTTCATTGAGCAAGGTTATCGTTTTAATGGAAGTATTTTTTGCTGTGGGATGGGGACTGAAAAATACCGCATTACCCGCAGCGATCATACCAATTCCATTACAGATGATCGTTGCAACAGGATTAGTCGTTGGTGTTATGGCCCCAATAACGCCATAAGGCCCCATTTCTACTAAAGTGAGCCCAGAGTCACCACTCCAAGCCTCGGTGCGTAAGTCTTCTGTTCCAGGAGTTTTAACAGCAACAAGCTTATGCTTGATGATCTTATCTTCTACCCTACCCATCCCTGACTCTTTTACGGCCATCTCGGCCAGCATTGTGGCATTCTCCAGAGCAACATTCCGCATGGCCTTTATCAGTTCTTCCCGTTTCTCAAGTGACAAAGTTCTTAACTCTTGATAGGCAATCCGAGCTGCAGCCACGGCTTCATCCACCGTAGTAAAAATACCATTACAATCCTGACAAGCGGAAACCGTCCGATTCTGCATCTTAGCTAAAATTTCCGAGGTTATTTTCCTAATCAACGCTTGATCAACGCTCATATATACTCCTCCTTGTACCAACCACTACTGATTAAATACCCAAACCAGCTCTAGCAACCAGCATATCTTCCTCAACCGAACCGCCACTAACTCCCAATCCACCGATGACATTGCCGTTCTCCACAATTGGGAAACCGCCACCAAAAACAATGAATCTTCCACCATTAGCGGTATTAAGGCCACACAATGGCTGCCCAGGACGCACCACTTCAGCAACTTGATCGGTAGGCATTTTCAAGGCAACGGCAGTATAAGCTTTATCCAGAGCTAGGGAAATACTGGCCAATAGAGCTCCATCCATTCGATGATGCGCTACCAGATTCCCCCCTATATCAACTACAGCGATTACCATAGGCACCCCAATCTCCTGGGCTTTTTGTTCCGCTATGGCGATCATTCTTTTGGCTTCAACTAACATAGTGCGTTGATCCTCCATTATAGTCTTTAATTTTCCGGCCTCTAAGGTCGCCATTACTTTACTTGTAACAGTAGCCACAATCTCCTCTTGTTCAATATAACGGGCCAGAACAAAGAGCAAGTCCGAAAGGCGATTTAAATATAGTGAAACAGGTACCGTTACTTCCCCCGTTCTTTTTAGTCGAACAACACAGCGTTCTGCTCGACGCGCCATTGTTCGGGCTAAATCCAGGGCAGCACTTGCTGTGGAAACCCCGGGCGTTACAAAACCTCTTTGCGGAATACGTCTTTGTTCTATGCAATCAATCAGGGATTCTAACCTTGTAACATGTTCCTGGGTTATGCGATAATCAATAGTAAACAGAGAATCCGTTGCCAGATCTGCATTTAAAGAAATCAATTCTACCTGAACTTGATGAAGGATATCAATAACCCAGGATGTTTTGATAAGGGACTTTGCCAGGCCCATGGCTGAATTCACCTCATCAACTGTGCCATAGGCCTCTACCCGCGCATCATCCTTGAAAACCCGTTGTTTGCTCAACAGGCTTGTTTGTCCTTGATCACCAGTTTTGGTATAAACTTTCATAACATTACTCCTCGAGTAACCATTTTGAAAAATACGGTTTAACGACACAATCTCTATACTATAATCTCTATACCATAATCTCGAGCGACATCCCGGGCCAAGGGAGTGATAATCGTTCCTGGCGAAACCGTAATACTCTTCAGACCACTTTCTGCAGCAACTTTTATAGCTGCAGCGTCCAGGACACTCTTTTTTGCTGCCGGGACACTTAAGAAGGTATTTAGCTTACGATTTAATATTTTTTGGCTTCCCTCTGCTAAGTCCTCTACTTGAACGAGCTGAATTCCGTACCCTTCAACTTTACGCAAATTCTCGCGCAAGGCTTGCAAGAGTCCCGGAGGGCATTTCCCCATATTCCCCTTTACCCGCCAGCTATCCTGAGGATCAGCTGCATTTATGGCCGCTATAACGGGCTTGCCTAGCATTAAGGCTTGCATTATCAAAGTCGAAACGAGAGAATCAGACAACGTATAAGCCAACTTGGCAGCCGTGTTTTGGGTAAGCACCGGGACGAGGACGATATCGACCTCCCGTAATAACTTACCTGGATAAGAAGACTGGGTAGTTATCACGTTTGTGTCACTACCCAAGTAGTCTCTAATTCGCTTGATCCCCACAATTTCTTTAGCAGCCGCTGAAAGAACCACAGTTAGCTCAATATTTAGGGCCTGTAGTTTCTGCAGCTCTCCCAGACTTTGCTCAAGTCCAATGGTTCCCCCTGTATATATGGCCAAAGCTTGCTGGCGGCGGGGAATAGCTTTAGCCTGAGTTACCGTAGACACCTGTCCTAATTGGCGCATTACTTCAGCCGTCACTAATTGCACCAATTTTTCATTATCCATGCTACACCCCCTCACCCTGTGGCAACCTTACTTGATCGCCATTTTTCAGTCCAACGGCGTTAGCTTCATCGGTATCGATATGAAACTCCAAGCAAAAGCTGGGATGTACGCGTACCAAAACATTCTTAAAAAGGCATCCTCGCGGACCGTCAACCTCAGCCGTAACACGATCTCCATCGGAAACACCAAACCGTTGGGCGTCAACATTACTCATGTGAATATGCCTAGCTGCACAAATCACGCCTTCACTTAGGGTAATAGCGCCTGCGGTACCAACAACAATAAGACCAGCCGACCCAACAATCTGACCCGAATCACGCAAGGGCGGCAAAATTCCTAAACTAAACCCGTCAGTATGGGAGATTTCTACTTGAGTAATCTTGCGAGCCGGTCCTAACACCCTAACACCTTGAATCACGCCCTTGGGTCCTATGAGAGTGACCGTTTCGGCAGCAGCAAATTCGCCCACTTGTTTTAACTCTTTCTTCGGGGTCAAAGTATGACCTTTACCAAACAATACTTCAACATGATAGGCAGAGAGGTGGATATGGCGATTGGATATACCTACCGGGATACCCAATATTTCCTCACCAGCCGCTTCTGGATTTGACCCAAGTGTTAACACTTGGGTCACAATTTGCTCAATCATAGTCCTATCCATCATTGTCCTGACCATTATCTCACCTCATTCTGCCGCTAGTTTTAAATCATTAAAATCAGCTTAGACTTAAATACCTTCAACCTTAGGAAGAATCTTTTCAATATCCGTATGAGGACGTGGAATAACATGGACAGAAACTAGTTCCCCAACTTTTTGGGCAGCCGCCGCACCGGTATCCGTGGCTGCCTTCACTGCACCGACATCTCCTCTTACCAAAACAGTTACTAATCCGGAACCAATTTTTTCATAGCCAACTAAGATAACATTTGCTGCTTTAACCATAGCATCAGCAGCTTCAATGGCAGCGATTAATCCTTTAGTTTCGACCATTCCCAGTGCTTCTCCGCGCATATCTATTCAGCCTCCTCATTATTTTTTCCATAGTGAATACAATTGACCTTGGGATCACCTTTTTTGCGGTGACAGGCTGGATCGTGACAAAAATTGCAAAGTTCCGCCGGAGTTTTAACCTGCTGAGCACCAATAGCAACTACAGAGAACTCATTATTCCCACTATCCAACTCAATGGAAGCCAAATCCTTCTCCATTTCCTCTTGCAATTCTTGACTTGGCAGGAGCGGGCCTTCAGGTTCTTCAGGAATTTCAGCCTCAATATTTGTTACTGGCTGACGATCAATTACATATTCCGCTGCAACTGCCCCCAACTGAAGGTCAGTCTCCATTTCTGTAACTACCTGAGCTTTTTCCTTGGGTATTTCCTGAACCTTAGCGGTCAAAACACAAGACAGCTGTTGATGAGGCCGTGGTATAACATGGGTAGCTACTACCTTACTAACCTTTCCGGCAGCTAGACTTCCGGCTTCAACAGCCATTTTTATAGCTCCAACGTTGCCACTGAATCTGACAAGCACCATTCCCCCACCGTTCGTCAGTTCATAACCCATAAACTCAATATTGGCTGCTTTAAGGGCTGCATCGGCTGCTTCAAGGGCCGCAACCAAACCTACTGTTTCAATTAGACCTAACGCTTTTCCGACCATGTTTCACCTCCTCATGGCCTTGGTCCAGTCTCTCGAAGAACTTTCTGAACGATACCATAAATTAAGTCATACAGTGCCTTTGAATCCATCTGCTGCTGAACTAGTTCTTCTGTCGGCTGTACTTTAAAAGGAATGCCTTTCACTAAACGAGCCGCATTATAACCAAAATAACGCCATTGTGCGGAAGTTCCCGGAACATTTAGGGCAAAGAGAGGGTGCTCAGCGGGCAACTTATGATAATGAATACATAAACTTTCAGCCCCGATTCCTAATCCTACCCCCAGTTTTGATGCTATGGCCCCTTGGTAAGCCAGAGCAACTGCATCAAATTCCTCGGCTTGCACTACAAGACAGGGTATGCCTTCTTCTTCCATGCCCGCTTGTACTTCTCTGATTTTCTTTTCCCAGCCAAAGTGCGGGGAAACACAAATCAGAACACAAGGTTTATTTGAGCCTTTTTCTGGCAGCATACTGTTCACGCCTCTCCGCCAAGATAGGATAGCACTAATCCGGTAGCTACAGCATTTCGTGGACCTTCCGAGCCCCGAATGTTACCCCTTCCGCAGACGATTCCATACTCTGCTAAGGCATCGGTGACCATATCCGCTACTTCAAAATCCAAGGCTGAGCCTCCCACCAAAACGACGAAATCAATGTGACGAATATTACCAGTAGGGGCCACTCGCGCCAGAGACCGCAACGAATTAATGACAAAGACCCGTTTCTTAGACTCTCGTCGCACATGTCGAACCTTATCCAAAGGATGATTCGTAGGAATAGGAACCATTTCTCCATCTTTTAGGATTACCACGCGAGAAAAAACCTCAGGCGGCAGATGATGCTCATAAAACTGGACTGTTCCATCCTCTAACCTGATATGAAATAAACTTTCGACCTTAGCCAAGGGGTATTTTTTGATATCTTCTGCCAAATTAAAGTCATTAAGTCCCAATTCGGAATTAATAAGCATCGTGACCATATCGCCTGCTCCAGCCAAATGGATCGACAAGACCTGTTCATCCCTAGTGATAATGGCTGCATCCGTCGATCCACCACCCATATCAAGAATGGCTAACGGTTTAGCCGTCCCCGGAGTCGTAAACGCCCCGTGGATTGCCATCCCGGCTTCAACACCAGCAATCACAACTCGAAGGCCCAGACTTTGCATTAACTGATCCGCAATTTGCTGCATCGGCAGACGGCTTGTTTTAACCATCGCCGCCAACGCCACTGCATTCTCTAGTGCGAATTCCCCGGCTAAACCACCTTGGACTTTTTTGGGTATAAACGTGTCGACAGCCAGCACATCTTGGATTTTCATTTCTCCGAGCGGTTGAGCTGTAAGCTCACTCATCACTTGGCGAACTCTTTCCAGCATCCCACTAACATTCGTTCCAGCTTCCCCTTGGACATCCAAAACAGGCTGTACACGTTCTACTGTTTCCATTATTTTGGCGGCACCGGCATCAACTTCAATATTAGCCTTACCTCTTTGGCCAAAGACCGTGATAAATCCAGCTGAAATAGTCCGTGCCTTGACATCTCCTTCAGGGGTACGAACAACGACTGCCGATCGATTACCAATTAGAGCCCGCGCAATAGGAACCACCATCTTGGTCTCCTCAGCAGATAAGTTAAACACAGTGGCAATCCCGTAAGGATTGGATAAGGTCGTAATCGTTTGCCCTGCCTCAGCGACTTCCACTGCTGCCAGCATTCCCAAAGGGACCTTATCAATAAGGGTCACTTCGTCCACGACGGGTATAATCCGATGGAGTCGGTTCGTAATCAGCACTGCGTCATCTTGCTTAACGATAACTCCTTGAACATCAATCCCTCGAGCCATTGCTTCATTAAGCACCTTAGCTGCATCCTCAAAATCTATGCCCGAGGGAATAACGCAGAGGACCTTTTCTCCTGTATGAAAAGAAACTAGTTGGCTTAGTAACACCGTCGTGCCAACCCCTAAGCCCACTCCGCCGGGAGTCGATGGATTGTGACCAATCATTGTTGATTCGGTAATAATGGTTTCGGTGATCGTTTCCATTGCCAAATCGCCAATTACCGGTGTTGCTTCATTGAGCCGTATTTCATCTAGATCAGTCAATTTAAGCCCAGATTCTTTCAATGCTTCCTCTAAAGCAATGACAATCCCCGGTACATTAGCTACTGTACCTTTGATCCCAGTGGTCTTAATAATACTGCTTGTCAAAAAGTTAATTATTTTTCCGGAATCAATGCTTGCTAAGCAGACTTCTGTCGTGGAATTGCCAATATCCACACCCGCAACGATTGTCATGAAAATCCCACCTACTCTGCTCTGAGACGTTTCCGACGTTCGTAAACCCCTGCCGCTTCTCGAACATAAGCGGCACTTAGAGTTGCGTTATATTTCGTTTCCATTTCTTCAGCAATCAGAAATAATTCCTCTTTAGTCGATCGATAAGGACGAAGAGCATTGTACATTTCCAAGATCCGGTTGTCAGGAATTGCCGTTAATTCCGCTGCCCTACGCAAATTGTTGGCCAGCTGAGTTCTCCCAACTCCATCCGCGATTTCAGCTTGCATGCGCAGGGTTTCGGGCGCAATACTCACATCTTTGGGTGAAACTTCACCGTTGATCACATTCTCCAACGTAATATCAGAAAGCTTTTTCCCCGTCGGAGTTTTCAATAATTCCGGTCGTTTAGCTGCTAAAGGGTAATCATGGTCTGGAGTCAATCCTTGAACGGCAGCCTTAGAAGGCGCCTGGCTAGTTTGGGGAGCTTGAGTCATAGACTTTAAAACTTCACGTACCATATCTTCGATCAATTTTTCTTGAGACATTTAAGGTCACCTCCACCTAATTAAATTTAACGTCAATTCCGACTGCTTTAGCACTAGGAACCACGTGTTCCGTTTCTTTAATATGAAGCACTGCCGCTTTTGCCTGAAACTTAGGTCTGGCCATCTGATCATTCTTCGTTGGTACTGGCGTTGGGGATTCACCTTTAGCATACTTAGCAGCATTACTGCCTATTGCCCGATACGCAGCTAAATCAAGTAAGGGAGATTGAGAGAAAAGTTCGAGATTACTCAAAGGTGGCAATCCTTTTTGGTGAATTACCGTCGTACCTCTGGACTGGATACCAATAGTAATTCCTGAACCGCTCAGTTTAGTAGCGTCATGAGCCACAAACGCTACATCAGAAGTACGTAATACCCTGATCACTCTGGCCTGTAACCCCTGTTCCTCAATACCAGCAATCATTTCCCGTAGTACATCGCTGTGTGGAACATTGACGATGGTTTTATTTTGATATTTGCCAAAAGCTGGAGCTAAAGCAATCACTACTTCATCCGCTCTCGTTCCCGAAACCGCTTCACCTTTTTCCACCAAAGTCATCGGGTGCCCAGTAGCCACAGGTATAGTACGTTTGGGTTGTTCAGTTCCTTGTATCCCCTGCATAACTTGCTCAACAATTTCACGAAGCATTTGCGCGTTAATATCCATCACGATACACCTCTCTTCCTAAATCAAACGTCAAAGTCAGACGGTTTAATGGCCTGTCTTATGGTTTTAATTTCATCCCAACGTTCGTCACTCATGCGATAACCAGTTCCTGGCCCACGATAGTTATTCCGACTATTAACTGCACTGATAACGTTAAAGTTTTTATCGAGAATAGCTGATGTGTGGAGATAATCTCCTGAAATACGTTGTTTCAAAAGATTGAGGACATTGTCCGCCAAATCACTGAACCCATTATTAGCCAAGGCTTTAACAATGTCTAAGCCCGTGATGCCGCGACTCATCAGTTCTTGAGCAGCTTTAATATCTTCAACAACATTACGTTCTGGCATATCGTTACTACCATGGGCATAGGTTGCGGCTTCGACTTCTTCATCCGTGATTTCCGGGAAACCGAGGTCTTTAAACACTGCTTGCAACGCGCGGGCAGCTTTATTACGAACAGCAATCGCTTGTTCTTCAGATATTGGGCGTAATCCGCCATCCACTTTCAAGTCACGCTGAATGATATTCCAATCGTCATAGTCGTCAACATCCCAGTTTGAACCAGCAAACATATTATCGGCGTTGGGAATGCCACCAAAACCGGAGCAAATAAAATCAGTACCGGGGAGCATTTGCATTAACGTACGAGCAGTACGACGAATGTCGGAGTGAGTAAAGGTCTGGTCATTGCTCGAAGCAACTTCCAAATCCAGCATGGTGGTGCAAAGATTTTCTGCCAACACCGCCCGAATACCTGATGGAACAGCTGCCGGTATACCGATACAACTTACAGATCCGTTTTGCAATCCCTGAGCTCCAGCACCCCTGGCGACCATAATACAACGAATTTCTAAATACAACATGGATTTACCTTCGGCATAACCCATCTGCACTTCTGAGCCGGTACCAGACGTAAATCTCATTTTCAGACCTCGTGAGGCATAGGCCGAAGCGAGAAATCCTTTTGACCAAGGTGTATCATCACCGTCAACGAACACATTTTCTGTACCGTAGACAGAAATTGTTTCCGCATAGGCAGTAATACCACGCATTCCAAGTTCCAGTTCAGTCGCTTCTTCCAGCGCACACTGAATCAATGTGCCACCTCGACCAGTTTGACCACCAATCAGCAGCGCCAGGGCATTGAAGGGGGCATACCGGACGACGGCGACTGTCGTTTCCATTTCATCAAATCCACGCAAGGATGCTTCCGCTCCGTCAGCAGCAATCAAGACTGGATTGTCCTTAACGTTGGTAATATGGCACTGATTAGAAGGAATCTTACGAGCCCTCATTTTTTGCATGGCCATCATCATTTCGACAACATTCATAGTGTTGAATACAGACACTAGTTTAGCTGCTGTTAAGCCACGTACAAGGTTTACTATTTCATCTCTCGATACATTAATATCGACCAGCATCTTAGCGATATCGGTACTATCCATAGCCATAGACTTTTCAGCTACTGTAACGTCAATGGCATAATCTGCAATAAACTGTTCAATAAAGTCAAAGTTACTACGTGATACCCCGTCCATTTCCACGATTTTCCCGTTTTCAATTTTAATACTCGGTTCCGGATCATTGGGGCTACCCATGGCTATCATACCTACCTCTGGCCATTCCTCTACGAAACCATCCTGATTGACAGGGCGTTCAGCCAATACCTCAAAACGTTTTGATCTTTTCATTATTTCGCCCCTCCCTCCTTTTAGATATATGGTGTTGTTACTGATGGAGCCGAGCCACCCATTGCTTCCAGCAATTTTAGACCGACATCTTTTGCTGCTAAGACCGATTGACGCACTGCCCCAGAGTCTCCAGTAATCATAATAATGACTTCATTAGAATGACTGCCTCCTCCAGGACTTCCATATCCGACCAATTCAACGTTGGCAGTTTTCACTGCAACATCGGACATCAGTACGCCGATGGCTGCAGGAGCTCCGACAATCAATCCAAAGGCTTTACCGACTGGTGCGCCGAAGGCTTTATTGACAGCAATACTTGCCCGTGCAGTATACTGAAGTTCAAGATGACCAGCATCATTGGCATAAACATCACCAAAGGTACGATCCAGCTCTTTCAGGGCTACTTCAATTGCTCTGCGAGCGTCTGAAACTTCTTCAGCTCCGAAAAGGATCAAACAACCGTGTCCTGCTCCGCCTTTAGTGTCGCGTGGTAATTCAATGCTTAGAATTTCTGTATTCGTTGCCTTAACAGCTTCATCAGCCGCCATAATATGAGGACCTGCTCCTGTACGAGCACCAAGGATACCAATCGAACGATATTTAGGGTCTATCTTCATCATTTCATGCAACATGGGATCAACATTAGCAATTACCAATCCGATGGTATCACCAATTGCGGTGCCGACAAACTCAGTCAGGCCAATGTTTGTAGGAGCTTTTGGCTTTTCCACTACCGTTTCGACAGGAGTTTGGCTTTCCATACGCTTTTTAATTTCATCCATGACCTTATCAATTAATTGATCTTGCATAATATATTGTCCACCTCCTAATTATTGTCTATTTAACTTGGGTAGAATTTTTTCCACATCCGCATGGGGACGAGGGATAACGTGAATGGAAACAACTTCGCCCACATTGCGAGCAGCAGCGGCACCAGCATCTGTTGCCGCCTTTATAGCACCAACATCACCCCGAACCATAACCGTCACCAAACCGGAACCAATTTTTTCATAGCCCATTAGTTCGACATTAGCAGCCTTGACCATCGCATCAGCTGCTTCAATAGCCCCGATAAGTCCCTTTGTTTCAATCATTCCTAAGGCCTCGCTCATGATCCATACCTCTCTTCACTTAAATTGAATTTTTCAGAAATCCTTAGCTGCAATAAGAATCCCCCCTGAATTCCTCATCTGGTTTTAAGAAAATCAATGTTAAATTTTTGACTTGTCTAAATATTAGCCTTTTCTTTACGTTTTACCATCAGCAAATATTGCTTACCCAATGGAATTATTTGCGGTCTTAGTCTGAGATGTCCCTGGACAAAAATGATTCATTTCGATTTATCAGTTCATTTTTGCATTCTCTTGCCCAAGTTTTTTAATTAAAAAAGCAAAAAAGGACTGTTTGAGCACAGTCCTTTTCACGCTTATACGACATTACAATCATAAAAATTTACGTTGTTTGCTAGTCTTCCTTTTGACGCGCCTTATTACGATACTGATTAGGTGTCATGTCTGTCGCTTGGCGAAATACACGACTAAAATAACTAGCATCTTGATAACCTACCTCTGCAGCAATACGTACTCCATTGTAATCGGTATTTTTCAAAAGCAATTTAGCCCTATCAATTCGAACATTCGAAATGTAATCCACAAAGTTACAACCTTTTTCCTGCTTAAATAAGCGGCTAAAGTAAAAACGGCTTAAATGCACAGTTTGGGCGACCTCTTCTAATGAAATGTTTTTATGGCAATTTTCTGCTATATATTCACACGCTTTATTTATAACCCGAATATTAACACTACTCCTATTTTCTAACATATTGTCCATAACGCAATCCAAGGATTCCAACATCCACTTTTCCACCTGTTCTTTGTTGCAGCACCCTATTAAGACATTAATGGAGTTGAAATTCAATAAAGTAAGCTGGTCTAAATTAGCACCACCTTCTACTGCCGCTCGAGATAAGACGATCAATAACTCAAGCACACAAGCCTTCACCGTCTCAATGCTCGCTTTACTCGCAAATATTGCCTCCAATAACTCTTTCAAAGCCAGTTTGGCTTGGTTTCTATCCCCACAACGTACCTTATCTAGTACTGTCCGCTCGTCATGAAAAGGATAATTAAAGGGTCCTGTACTTAAATGAGGTACATCTTCAACATGAATAATTTGACTATCCCCAAGATAAAATCTCTGACGCTGGGCATTTATGGCTTCACGGTAAGACTTTTGCATATCCAATGGATTAACGTAATAACGACCAATTCCAACCGTTATACTGACATTCATGTTCTGAAGAATACAGTCTCTTATATTCGTTGCAATATTCCAAACAACAGCCTTGATAAGGTCTTGTTCCACTACTTCCTTAAATCCTAATAATATAATCAAATTATCACTGCTAAAGGGAGTTACTATACCATTCTCGCCCACAACATTGCAAATCAGCTGATAGACTCGCTGCTTGAGCATTTGCTTTTCCAGTTCGCTATTACTGGAAGTAAGTTGTTTAAAATTATCGATATCAACAACTAAGGCAACCCCAGGATCAACTGGCATCCCTAGAAATCTTGATTGCTCCGTAAATTGTTTTAGATCCGAAATATTACCAGAGACCAAATCATGTACAAAAGACATCTGAATAAATGGTTTGGCTTTTTCTATATTTTCACGTAAGAGTGCTTCTTCTTCTTGTTTCAACTTCAACTCGTTTATCTTATCTGTGATAGTCCGTAAAGTGCGCACTAATTCATTAGTGCGCACAGGTTTTAACAAATATGCCACAGCACCTATTGTTAGGGCCTGCTTGGCGCTACTAAAATCGTCCATAGCGGTAAGCATGAGAACACTCGTATTAGGAAGCCCATCCAGGATACTCTTAGCCGCTTCCAAACCGTCCATTCCCGGCATGCGAATATCCATCAACACAATATCTGGTTTTTCGCTCAGGGCAATACGAACAGCACTTGCGCCATCCCCAGTATCGCCGACTACCTCAATTTCCGGGAAATTTGTCTGGATAATAAATTGAAGTGCTTGGCGTTCTAATTGTTCGTCATCTGCAATCAACAATCGATACATTGTTATACTCCTTGTACATTTTATGACTGACTGTAGGGAAGACGAATGTGGCTGCTGGTGCCTTCACCCACTTCACTTTCCATCTCCAGACCGTATTTAGGACCAAAATGATGTTGAATCCGTTTATGAACATTAATAATTCCTAGACCTGTTGTATGCCCATGAGTTTTCGTCCGTTTTCCCGCACTGAAGATGCTCTGAATGTGTTCCATTTGTACTCCAACACCGGTATCCCTCACACTGATCACAATCTCCTCTCCTTCGATCCGTCCACTAATATAGATTTGCCCTCCTTCTACCTTTTTTTCCAGTCCGTGAATAATAGCATTTTCGATCAAAGGCTGAAGGGTTAGAGCAGGAATCATTATCCTCATTATTTTGGGATCTATGTCAATAAATGATTGAATGCGATCCCCAAAACGCACCTTTTGGATCGTTAGATAGTCTTTGGCAGATTTCACTTCTTCTTCTAAGGTTCGGGGAACGTCAATATCGCGTAAATTTTCCCGGACCAAGTCAGATAAGGCATAGACGATTTCCTGAGTTTTACCAGCACCTTCCAATAGGGCCAAACGAGCAATGGTGTTTAATGTATTGAATAGAAAGTGGGGATTGACCTGAGCTTGCAACGCTTTTAATTCGGTAACATGCAACGTGGCTTCCAAGTCAGCTTTGGCTTTTAACTCCTCCACGAGCTGTTGCTGAACAATATTGACAACTCCTATTTCCACAATATAATTTGACATAATATAAATGAGATCAGCTGCAGCTTTAAGTCTCTTTTCTGGCACAACTTCAATGACATCAAAGAGCTCTGCTAAAACCTCCGTCTCCATACCTAAACCAGACAAACGCCGAATCATTTCCGCTTTGGCATCATAATCCTCTTTTGCCAAAACAACTTGCCCAGCAAGAAAAGCACCGATATATTGGTTTTGCACAATAATGGGGGCCGCTAAATCTGTTAATCCACTATGACAAAGATACACAAAAGGCTTTTGCTTCTCCATAGCCATGCGACCTGCACGATTGTCACAGCCAACACATTTAAATAGCCCCTGGGGAAAAGATCGAATATAGGTACAAATTTTTGTAAAGTTACTCGGTTTCGTAATCGGGTTTCCCCCAGCATCGACAATTACTGCTGCCAAGCCAGTTGCTTCCGAAAACTTAACCTGGATTTCTTGTAAAACATCGATGTCCACAATTTCGCCTAAGTTAAATCGACTCACTGCTTCCAATTGACTCCCCCCTCGTAAACGCCATTGAGTTTTTACAAATGTATCACGCTATTCCCACTTTTCTTCAATGATAGATTATTGTGTGAATCATTCACAGACTATTTCCTGTAAGCAGCAATTATATTCAATATTACAGCAAATAATTATTATTCATTTCTTCTTCTCTTATTTCCTTTTCGTATTTCCTTTTCTCTCTTGGAATTCTTAGATTATCCAGTTCTAATTAATTGATGCTTAATTAATGGTATAGCTTTTCCCTTTGCCAACTCTATTATTAAATCAAACTGTCTTTGTATAGTTTAATAATGGTTATAATATATTAGCCTTCTAAAGTAACTATAAATTTTTAAACAGAGAGTCATAATTTATGCAACAGAACAACAATAGCCTATGTTGGCACAAAATTATGCAAAGGATATTTGTATAATTCGTCAAATAACCTTAGTCAAAAGAGAAATTGTACAGACCGTTGAAACTAGGTTTACTATTTTTGTATTATAGGGGGGATTTTCATGTGGCTTGGCAAGGTGGTAGGAACTGTTGTAGCCCCTACTAAGAGTGAAAGTTTAATTGGTAGTAAACTCTTAGTGGTTCAACCGTTGAATTTAGATGGTATGAATACCATCAGTTTGCAGGTTGCCGTAGATACTGTAGGTGCAGGCAAAGGCGAAACTGTATTAGTATGCACTGGAAGTTCTGCTCGACATGTAACCGGAAATGAAAATAGTGCTGTCGACGCAGCGATCGTCGGAATTGTGGAGAATATAGACCTTGAGGGTCTTTCCAAAGCACAATATTGGGTACAGAAAGGATAATGTTTTAACAACAAAGTTAGTTTTCAGAAGGAGAATTTTATGCTAACAGCATACAAAACGCTAGAAAGTAGGCTCCAGGAAGTAACATGGGATCCCTTAAGTAAAGGAGTTTGGGTTAAACTAGTCAACCCAACACCCGAAGAAATCATCCAAATATCAGCTACAGCTCAGATACCGGAGCATTTTTTTCGTTTTGCAGTTGACGAAGATGACAGCCCTAGAATTATTTTGGGCAAAAAGTGTATTCTTGTCATTATTAATGTTCCAGTTTCTCATAGTGATGATCGATATGAGACCAGCCCACTCAGTATTATTTTAACACCAGAATTGACCATAACCATCAGTGAAAGCCGGATACAAGTACTTCCAGATAGCAACAAAGGCAGTAGGTTTTTATTCGATACCACTAAAAGGACCCAATTCTTCTTTCAAATCTTGTATCATGCCGATACCGTCTTTTTAAAATTTATTCGTCATATTCGCCAACGAACAGATGAGATTGAGTTTTGCCTACGTAAATCAACAAATAATCAAGAAGTTTTCCAACTTCTTGATCTTGAAAAAGGCTTAACCTACTTTACCGCAGCTCTACGTGGCAATGTGATCGTAGCAGAAACAATTCTCCGCATGCGATCTGACCCACAGATGCGATATTTACTGGAGATGCATGAAGAAGATGAAGATGTTTTGGAAAGCGTTATTATAGAAAATAAGCGAGCTTTGGAATTAGCTCAGACCTACAGTGACATAATGAGTAGTATGATGGATGCATTTTCTTCTGTCATAAACAATAATTTAAACCAGATCATGAAGTTTTTAGCTTCTGTAACTATTATATTAGCCATTCCAACTTTGATTTCAAGTTTTTGGAGCATGACGCTCAAGGTACCTTGGCAGGGTACAGAAATAGGATATTGGCTGGTTCTTATGTTCGCCCTTATTACAAGTGGTACTGTGGGTATTATTCTACGAAGAAAAGGAATGTTATGATACCCCTTCTAATTTTTGTACAAAAGGTGGTCCAATGTCCTAAGATCATAGGCTTTGGTCCACTTTTTTACTATTTGAATAATTTTTCAAGAAAACTCTAACGCTCCCCGCATGGTTAAACACTATTGCAGAGTAAACAACGTCAATTTCTTACAAGTCCTACAAAATGCCTTAAAAGTTCAACTTGGCATTAACGGTTAAATGAATGTATCTAGACAAAGACAAATATCTCCTATTTTAACAGTGATTATCATAGTTCCAGTACATTATGGATATATGCAAAAAAACAATTAGTTTTAGGAAGGCAATAATGTAATATATGCAGGCAATTTTATATAGAAGTCGTTGCCTAGATTTCTGGTAAGATATTTATAGGCCTTAATTCAGACTATTGAGAATAGCAAATTCCAGATATTAGAGAAAGGAGCGTTTATATTAAGTTTTTAAAACCTGTATCACGACAGTTTAGGTAAGATAACCTAAAACTTGTTAATACGCAGAGGTAGGTAGAAAATAAGAGGAGGGTTATGTAATGGTAACTCCATTTTTAGGAGAATTTCTTGGGACAGCGACACTTATTATTTTTGGAAATGGCGTAGTCGCAAACTCTTGCCTAGCAAAATCAAAAGCTGAAGGTGCTGGCTGGGTGAATATCATCGCTGGTTGGGCCATTGGGGTGATGATGGGGATTTTTGTTGCAATAGCCTGTGGAGCCCAAGGTGATCTTAACCCAGCGGTAACCTTTGCCAAAGTCTTAAACGGTGTCTATTCAGTATCAGACGCCCTTGTAATTATGATTTTACAAATAGCGGGTGGCATTGTCGGTGGTTGCATTACTTGGTTGCTCTTCCGCGGACACTGGGAGCTTACAGACGATAAGGCCACAAAATTAGGTGTATTCTGCACTTCTCCCGCAGTTAGAAATTATGGTCAAAATTTATTCTTCGAAGCTATTGCTACAGTTATGTTGATTTTCGGAGTTTTTGCAATTTTTTCAGCAAAGGTTGGGTCTATGACCCCTGGATATGGTCCTTTTATGGTCGGCCTTTTAATTTTCGGATTAGGTGCATGCCTGGGTGGTCCTACAGGATATGCTATGAACCCTGCTCGTGACTTAGGTCCCCGCATTGCTCATTTCATCTGCCCCATTGCTGGCAAGGGCGATTCTGATTGGGCGTATTCATGGGTCCCTATTGTCGGACCAATGATCGGCGGAGCGGTAGCCTTTGCTTTAGCGAAGGGTATTGGCATTCTCTAATGCTTATCAGTTAATAGTCCAACACTAATAACAAATCCTGCGAGGAGTGCTATCCTTGCAGGATTTGTTATGTAAAGCCACTCTTCAGGTTTATGCCTCACTTTAACTAAATAAGGCTGTTGGGAATTTGATAAACCATTAAAAAACAAGAAGAGGTGGTCCCGATGCCGGATAAAAAAATTATGGCTCTTCCCCAGGAACTCTTAATTATTGGTGCGGTGGTGAAAACCGGAATGGTCGAGGCCTTGCGACAAGACACTACTTGTGCTACTCTGGCTGAAGAATTAAACCTGAACTCTCGAGCTGTTTGGATGAAGAGATAGGATATTAGTTAGCGGGTTCCCATTTGCATCGTACAGGCGAGGTAATTGAATTTTCCTTTTTCAATTCTTTAAAGGCTTTATCAATTTCTTTACGGTCTAATCCCGTTAATTTCTCAACTTCACCTGCACTTACAGGTTTACCTGCTTCTCTCATTGCTTTCAGTACATCTTCTTTACTACTCATAACTAGTCATTCCTTTCAAACTCTTAATTTATTTTAGTGTGTAGCAAAATCTACTACACCAGCCACCCGTAACCCTGCCCGGAATCTACGATATAGTCAACATATACCGACTGATCCTTGATCTTGATACAGAATCAAATATCATTTTCCAACGAACATTTTATCATATTTATTGAGTCAGAGTACAGAAAAAGAAAACGTTCCGGCATCCTATAAAACGACCTGATAGCGTCCATCAGGTCGTTTTTGACTTTGAGGGCTGTAGAAGTAGCTTGCCCCATTATTATGCAATTGAGTGATTACCGCATTTCTATCTTGCAATAAATCATGTTAATAAGGTTGATGAATCCTCATACTTGTTACATCACGAAAAATTGGAAGAAGGAGAAAGTTTTGATCGAAATTTAAAAATATTTCTAAGATCTATGCAGATGGATTTCATGCCATAGATGACCTAAACTTCAAAATCGAAAAAGGAGAATTGTTTGTTCTGATCGGGCCTAGTGGTTGTGGTAAAACTACGACTATGAAAATGATCAACCGTTTGATAGAGCCAACTAAAGGTGAGATTTGGGTCGATAGACAAAACATTAATACCCAGGACCCAGTGGAATTACGGCGTAATATTGGTTATGTCATTCAACAGATCGGTCTTTTACATCATATGACCATTGGAGAGAAGTCGCGCTGGTTCCTAAACTGAAAAAATGGGAAAAAGGGAAATACCTCAAGCGGGTTGATGAGCTACTTGAATTAGTAGGTCTGAATCCGAAGGTATATAGGGATCGATACCCATCTGAACTTAGCGGTGGTCAACAACAACGTGTTGGAGTTATCCGGGCGATGGCCGCTGAACCACCAATAATCCCGATGGATGAGCCTTTCAGCGCTTTAGATCCAATCAGTCGTGAACAACTGCAAGATGAACTGATCAGACTACAACAAGAAATCTTTGTCACTCATGACATGGATGAAGCACTGAAAATTGCCGACAAAATCTGTATCATGCATTCCGGTAGGATTGTTCAAATAGCAGCACCAGAACAAATATTGAGACATCCTGCTAATGAATTTGTACAATCTTTTATCGGAGAGAAACGCCTAGATCAAGCGGGTATTTTACCTGATTTGGAAGAAGTTATGGTAAAGGCAGTGACCGCAGGACCAAACAGAGGACTTGCTGCTTCAGTAAAAATCATGCAGACCCATAGGGTTGATAGCCTACTGGTTGTAGATGGGCCCAACTTCATTGGGACTGTTCGAATTTGGGAGATACAACAAAATTTCCAAGCAGAGAATCTGGTTTTGAAGGATATTGTTCTTATGGACACGCCACGCATCGAACTGGGAAAATCTCTGGCTGAGGCTATCGAATTAATGAGCAAGTATGGTGTGGCTTATCTGCCAGTTGTTACTGCTGATAATAAATCCTGCAAGGAGCGCCATTCTTGCAGGATTTATTGATTTTTCCTCCTTATTGTTTCTTATATCGTTGAAATTAGAACTTTAACTACCTATTAAAATCGTTTTTCCAGCGAGCTGGTTATTGTTTTTAATGTACGAACAAGCTCTAAATAGTCCTCTTTATTCAAATCAGAGATGCACGCTTTATTTGCATTGTCTGAAATACCGATAAGTTGCTCAAGGACACTTTCGCCTAAATCCGTGAGAGTTATGCTATAAATCCTGCGATCATTTATATCGATATTTCTAACAACATATCCTTTTTTTACTAACAAATCCAAGATCCTCGTTACATTTGTTTTATCTTTAAGACATGCCCGAGCTAAGTCAGTTTGTGATGCCCCTGGATTGTGATACACAGCGTTTAGGATTGCCCATTGTTCTGTTGTTATGTTCAAATCGTTGTCTTTAATTAACTTGCTAAAATAAGACTTCATATAATAGTTTGTTTTAGCAACTATAAAACCTAAAGAATCATTAATATTAAAATCTTTCATATATACCTTCTTCTATACCTTCCTCATATATACCCTCTTCATAGGCAAACGTCCAATGACTAATAATAGCATAAATAACAACTAGCATACACATCGTACTAAAGGCTATCCCCTCAAAAACTAAAGGGATAGCCTCTTTCCTCGCTAGTTAGATCCTTTCCGCAATCTTCAGCCACGTTTCCTTCGTTAAAAAGCTTTCTTCCACTTGCTCTTCCAGCTCCAAAAAGCGCTTAAATGGGATACTAAAGGAAAGGATATCCTTGTCAATGAATTTACGTGCTGAAGGATCGGTCAGACCGATAATGCACTTTGGATTCTCAGCCTCCACTTGTTCTAGAGCGTAAAGTACGGACTGATGGCAACCAGCACCAAAATTAATCATAACGTTGTCTTGGGTAGGTTTATCGTAATTAGCGAACCACATTAGCGCGGATAGTTGATCAGCATTGGCTAGAAAAATGACAACTTCAGGTATTTCCCCTGCAACTAATTCTTCCAAAGGTTTAAATACAATATACGTCTTGGGGGTGACTATCGGTAATCCTGTTAAAAACTTCGCGGCTAGCTCAGGATTTTTCTTGTAGAATTCACCTTCCTTGCCACCTACCCCACCGGTAGACAAGAAATACTCCATGAAACCCAATTCGAATTGTTTATAGCCTAGACCCACTGCTCCACCCTGACATCCAGTTGTTTTAGCGTCAAACACTGCGCTGCGACCCTTAGTTGCGACAGCATTTAACATTGAGGTCACGCAGCCCCACTTTCCCTCCAGAAATTGTAGCGCTCCCTCAGGCTTTACATCTGTTCGAAAGACGGCAACTGGTTTTGTTTTAAGCTTAATTGAATTGGCAATCTTACTTTTCACCTCAACACTTCCTCTCTCATAGTTTAGTATCTCTTATGCTAAGAGAATGTAGTTGTATCAATAATAGATATAGCAACTATATTTGTCAAGATATTAATCAGTGCTGACGTGAAATTTGTTATTCATCATCATCTCGAGCAATGCAGACGCATCTTATCAAAGATTGTTCTTGATCATTGAGGAAGTCCATTCCACTTCAAACTCATGACTGCTTTTAAGCTTTTCCACAAGGGGAATATCCGCTGGGGCAAAGTCATATAGGCCTAACTCATGCCGATTAACCCAAACGATTTGGCTGTGCACTTTTAAAGTAACTTCATCTGATATCCACTTGCACCAGAAAGCCATCAGCTTAATTGTTCCGCTAGGATATGCAAAGATGCTTTCACCAAAGAAATTTAAAACTGCTATGTCAACATCTAGTTCTTCTTTAATTTCTCGCTTTAAGCACTCCTGAGGAGTCTCGCCAAGTTCAATTTTGCCACCGGGGAACTCCCATTTACCCGCTAATTTATCACTAGGGGCTCGTTGGGCAATTAGCACCTTGTTATTCTTTAAGATAATTGCAGCCGTTACTTCCTTCATAAATGATTAAATCCTTTATTTTAATTCTTGGTAATAATACCTATGCAATCATTCATAGCAATTTTGCTGGATCAATGTTTATTATTTGTTCCCTTTATTTAGGTTACCTTTCCATTCTTTGATCCACGCTCATCAAGCTTATTACATCTATTTTCGAAATGTTGAATGCAATGCGAGGTTATAGACACAATGTTCTTTATATTTGATTATACTCTGTTATTACAACGCGTCAATTTGTTACTTGCAAGATTAACAACTATGGCTCTATGAAAATACTGTGGAAATTTCTATAATTTATTTTCCAATTAGCTGACTCTCAACATTGTATATAACCTCACAATCACAATGCCCACCATTTTTCTTAAAAACCTCTAATATTTCGTTTATTTTTCCTCGGTTAAACTGCATCTGCGTTAGAATCTGCTCACTCAAGCGGAAGGTATGATCACATGCTAGTCCTGAAAGTCTCTCATTCAACCTATAAAAAAACATTCTCTCAAAAAGCAGGCTTAATAGATCAGCATTCTTATTTAAACTTGCCTTCTCATAATTAAAGAGAGAATCATACTCTAATGTTGTTGATTGTACTCCGGAGACAAGCCTTCGCTTAACTTCATCTTTAATTAATTTTTTGTCCTTTAAGACCTCGTTATCAGGGTTTAGCTCTTCTCGTTCTCTTCTTTTATCCCTATTAGCCGTTCTTTTAGCATGACCTAGTGTCATGGCAATTGCCCCCTCTTTTCATCGATGATGATGTGCGAATGTTTACCCTTCTTCATTTAATGATTCCCTTTCGATAACCTTTAATACATGAAGTAAACTTGAATCCATTGATTTGATTGTCAACTTTAGGTTATAAAACTATCATTATCCAAACCTAAGCAATCTGCCGACTGCTTAGGTTTGGGAAGGGTATTCCGAGACGTCATTCAGCAGCTCGCTTCGGAGCTCATTGTATCTGACAAGGGCATGATCTAAGTGATTTTTGTTGCCTCTTGTACATTATGCGTAATAATGTGGTCTAACGTAAAATACAAGATATTTTTCACGGATCATTGTGTTCTTTTGTTGTATTTTAAGATAACTAGGCTAAATGTAATGGCTTTCCATCTATTCCGTGAGCAGCCTCCATGATAATTTCCGACAATGTAGGATGAGCATGTACCATGTGTGCTAAATCTTTCCCCAAGAGTTTCATCTCAACTGCCAAAGCTAATTCGTGAATAAGAGTACTGGCCTGAAAACCCAAAATGCTCGCCCCAAGAATAACACCTTGTTCATCAGTCAACAGTTTAACGTTCCCAATAGACTCTCCTAGCGCCAGAGCCATCCCATTCGCGCTATAGGGAAATTTACTCACCTTGTATTTGGTACCCTTTGTCTTAAGCTCTTGTTCAGTTATCCCCACTGTGGCAACTTCTGGATGGGTAAAGCTAACACTGGGGATCGCTCTGTAGTCCATTTCTACGCTGTGACCCGCTATATGTTCAACCGCAATAATACCTTCCGTCGAGGCGACATGGGCAAGCATAATTCCACCAACGACATCTCCAATAGCATAGACATTCGGAAGATTCGTCTGCATTTGGCGATTTACTACAATTGCTCCCCGCTCGGTTTGAAGACCCAACCCCTCCACATCAATCCCTTGTAAATTCGGTCTGCGACCGGTAGCTAACAGGACCTTATTTGCTAGGATTTCTCGGGATCCTTTGTTGTCTTCGACCACTATAACCAAACGATCTTCATTTCGAATCTCTTTAACAGCAGTCTTGGTTAAAATATCAATGCCGGAACGTTTTAATAGTGGAATTAAGCGTTTGGAAACCTCTTCGTCCCCATTTGGGAGAATACTTGGTAACATCTCTACCACGGTTACCTTAACACCAAAGGCCTGATAAATAGAGGCAAACTCTAAGCCGATCACACCTCCGCCGATGATAACTAACTGTTCAGGCAATGAGGTGTCCGTAAGTATTTCATCACTGGTTATAACTCCGGGTAAATCGGCACCGGGTATCGGGATTCGGATTGGAACCGAGCCAGTAGCCAAAACAATGTGATCCGCAGTAATTATTTCGCTCCCGTTTTTAGTTTTAACCTCCAGGCAACCGGGTTGCTTAAATTCTCCAAAGCCCTCTATAATCTGAACGTTTGATTCCTTCAAAAGCTTACCAATACCACCCAACAAAGTGCTGACAATATTATCTTTGCGAGCCATAACCTGAGCAAAATCCACAACGGGTGCTTCGACTGAGATACCGAATTCTTCTGCCCGTTGGATTTCCCGTAAAACCTCTGCACTTTTTACTAGTGTCTTAGTGGGAATACATCCGCGGTTTAAACAGGTACCACCAACCCGGTCAGTCTCTACTAGCGCTACCGACAGGCCAAGTTGTGCCGCCCGCAATGCGCCAACATACCCCCCCGGACCTCCACCTAAAAATGCTATTTGGAAATGTTTCATTGCATTACCTCCTCTAGTCCTATACAGGCTTACCTCAATATGGAATCATAAGTTTAACTTTCTAATTAGAAATAAAAAAACAGAGGGTGCACTTTACGCACTCCTCTGTCCTTTAACCTGAGAGATTAGACTTCATTAAGTCCTTCCCCTTTGGTGTTCTCATTAAGAGAAACTCTCCAGAGCTCCGTCTCATATCGGTACTTTTGCCTGAGAGCTTCCTCCCCCGTTGCGAACAGGGGAATTTCTCCTTCGGCGCCTAAACAAGGTCTCTCCCGATATAGTCATCCGGACCTTATATATTCCATTTATTCAATGATAAATTCCTGAAAGCTATACATATAGTATACCTTTTTAGTCAGACAGTCAAATAGAAAAGTGAGTAGGCGATTTAAGTACTTACTTCTTTTGCTGGAGATAGCATTGTCGCCATAACACAGCGCACAGTAATCGCTGAAAGTACGATGAAGCCACCTATTATAGCTAATAGCCCTGGGGCCTCGCCTAATATTAGGAATACCCAGACTGGGTTCAAGAGAGGTTCAATTACTGGTATAAGAATTGCTTCCAATGCTGTCGCATGCTTGATGGCCCGTGAAAATAAAATGTAGGGAATCCCCAGCTGAACAACCCCCAAGATGACCAAAAATAACCATCCTGTTGCATCCGGTGCAGACCAAGCCAAAAATGGAAGACCGATTGCTGCAGTGAAAACATTGCCTAGTAAAACAGATTCTAACGGAGACCCATCCTTTTGCATCCTCATGAACATAATAAAAAATGCAAAACTTACACCGCTTGCAGCAGCTATTCCATTCCCTAAAATACTTTTTGTACTTAAATTATCAAGAAAAAATAAGACCATACCACCCATTACAAGAAAAACTGTTATCCAGTCCAGTAACTTCGTCTTTTCTTTCAACAGCCATGAGCTAAAGATTGCGACATAGATTGGTGCCGTAAATTGAAGTAGAACAGCGTTTGCAGCGGTAGTTGTTTTAGTCGCGGTAACAAACAACATCGAAGTGGCGGCATAGGCCAGAGCAGCCCCGATTTGAGCAACAGACCATGTAAGTTTAGGTTTTTTGAGGACTAGCAGTAATAAAACCACAGCAATAGCGCTTCTCGAACCTGCGATAGATAGGGGGCTCGCATTGACAGATTTAATAAGTAATCCCCCAAGACTCCACATCGTTGCTGTGCCAGCTAAAAGTAGTAAGGCCCTTGGTCTTTCCTTCGAAAGATTTGTCATAATGACCTCCTTAAGAGTTTATTTTTCACTATATAACACACAGAAAAAGGGCTGGTTACCCAACCCTTCTGATGAACTAGCCTATTTCTGAAACTTTGGATCAACGATTTATAACTTCCGGAGGACGTTGTATGTAACATTACAAGCTATGTCTTCCACCGAATCATTATTTGCGGACTTTGGCCAAAAGCTGTGATCGTTTATTGGACTTAGCTTTTTTATATTCACTCTCAGTAACATTCACAATATCGGTGGGAAGATTATTAGCTATCAGGTCCGCCTGCATCGCATTTAAGGTACTGTTAAATTGGCTGTCGACGTTAGCCTCAAGCATGGTTCCGGCTTGGATATATTTTTGGGCTAATTCTGAACGGTTCAAAGTGCCAGCTTTACTGCGCTGCAAATACTCCTGGATTGCCGCTGAATATAGGGTATCTAAGCGGCTCAAGGCCACATTCTGCAAATAATTAAACTGAGGCTTATATTTCAGAGCGATTTTGTCTTCAGTAATCTGTCCCAGAGCATTATTTTCATTCTCAGTCGTTGGTGTTGTTATTTTGGGATCACTACTCTTCGCTGAGGAATTACCAATTGACTCCAGATCACTCGGTAATTCATTATCACTTGATTTCTGGTCACCATTTGCTGCTTCGTCACTGTTTGGTTGTGTATTATCATTAATTGCTCCCAAATTATTCGCATCTTCTATATGATCAAATGAGCTAAAAAAGTCTGCCCCAAACTGGCTATTAAGCTCTTGTTGGATTACAGGGTCAGGCTTGAAATATTTATTGTAACCCCAAAAGCCCCCCAAGCCAACAATTATAACTATACTACCTATAA
Source organism: Desulfosporosinus sp. OT (assembly GCF_000224515.1). Classification (GTDB taxonomy): domain Bacteria; phylum Bacillota; class Desulfitobacteriia; order Desulfitobacteriales; family Desulfitobacteriaceae; genus Desulfosporosinus. The sequence continues at coordinate 39,060 of NZ_AGAF01000278.1, forward strand.
CTTTTAGAAAATTCTTTTTCATAATTACTCCAAACATATTATTTTTCTAAACTTTGCAACACTTATTTTTTAAACGAGCTATAGGTAGCATTCTACAACTTTATCGTTATTCCTTCCAAGAACACAAATTAATTCTCATATTTATTGTTGGAACATTTATTTTCGAATAGGTGGACGAAAATCCATATCACAAATGACGATAGCCCAAACCATTGTGATGATAGGTTTAGACTCCTTGCTATAGCCTCTAATAAATCATTTTTTCTAATAACCAGTTACTATTTTCTTTATGCATCTTAACGTTAATACTAATATCTTTTTGACCTGCCGGTGAATTGTCTGTCGTCAAAATATTGAGTGTTGCGGATCTTTCGGTCATATCCTCAAGTTCATATCTATAGTCATTCCAGTTAACATAATAGCCCACACTAGCGTCTTTGCTCATATCTCCATACACTTTACCGTTAACATTATGATACTTCCCATTGTTCAACAAGGAGTCGGCTTCGCTCTGAATATAAGTACCTTTCACGAATTGTTCAAAATCAGCAAAGTTTACAAAGCGTTCATCAGTTACTGGGAACAGAACCTTATCCACGGCTCTTTCTTCTGGAATTTCCATTTTAAGCATGGATAATCCAAACATATTAAAATACGCTTCCTTATTACGATCAATAAGCTTGCCTGCTTGGTCATAAAGTTCGTTTTCAAGTTGATTTTTAGGAAGTTCCGAAATGGTTAAGCCAGGCGTTTTTATCTGATTATAGGGAAGTTCAAATAATGGGAAACCTGCCGCATAAGCCGCAATAGCATATGGCTGATAGTAAAACGTTACGCTGTTGTCAGTCAAGATAAAGTCATCTTCAGCATAGTTTTTTCGAATATTCTCCGAATAGCCGTCCTGATAAACAAAGTCGTCTGTCCCTTCGGTTGCTTTAATTTTGTCAAGGACCGTCTGATAAACTCGGGTCAGGGCTTCTTCTCTGCTTCCGCCTAATATATCGTTAAGTGCTAATTTTTTTCCGGTCTTGACGTCAAATGTTTCGGAAAGCCAGACTGAATTGGGATGTGCACCACCAGTATTTTCATACTGTAGGCTTAAAATTGAGAGTAGATTGTGCCCATTATAATAAACTTCGGCACTTCGTTCATAGGCATGAGGACGAAACTCATAACCACCACTTTGGGCTGCTTCTTTATCTTCTCTAGCAATTTCTAACCCTTGAGCAAGAATATCGCTCATAAAATCATCCAGTTGTTTGCCATAGTATTCATTAATTTTGGTGATACTGCCGAGATTTTTGGGATTTTTTATTTGGGGATAGGTTATTTTTAAGTCCAGTAACGCAGTCCCATCTCGATCATCACGGAGCGTTTCCGAATGCACCTTGCGCTCTATGGCGACTGATCCTGTATTTTTGTTTTCAGCTGCAATATTTTGCGTTTGTTCTTTTTGGGGCGTACCACATCCGGTAAGCATGAGCCCAAACGTCACTAACACTACCAGTATATTGATTTGAAAAGACCATTTCTTTCGCATAGTTCTCCCCTCTTTCGCTTGCTGCTCTTTTCATTTCATTTTCATTTATATTTATATTTATATTTTAAGAGAATAGATGGTTGACATTTCTAAGCAAACTGCACCCTGCATTACTTATATCACAAATCCGGATCTTCTAATACTGTTTTTCATTTTTTCACCTAAAAGCAACCTCTCCTCTCTCTCAATTCTTTAATTGCCTCGTTGGCATGTTAATTTCACTAGTTGTTAAAAATACCAGTCTGACAAATGTTCGCTTTTTGCCCTTTGACAAGAACATACGTTTCATAATATAGTATTAGTTAGTTGCTAAGTAGGCGGTGTTGATTATTGATATTTATGATAAATTGACCATCTTGTCAGACTCAGCTAAATATGATGTGGCCTGTACATCCAGCGGCGTAGACCGGAATGGCAAGCTGGGCAGTATTGGTAATGCGGTCAAAGCTGGCATTTGTCATAGTTTTTCGGCCGATGGGCGGTGCATCTCTTTACTAAAAGTACTGATGACGAATGTCTGCATTTTTGATTGCAAATACTGTGTTAACCGTGTGTCTAACGATACTCTCAGAGTTGGATTTACGCCTTCAGAGCTAGCGGAACTGACGATAAACTTCTATCGACGTAACTATATAGAAGGTTTATTTCTCAGTTCCGGGGTGATTAAAAGCCCTAACAATACTATTGAGCAAATGATTAAGTCTCTGGAGTTGTTGCGTAATGTTTACCATTTTGGCGGTTATATTCATGTCAAGGCCATACCTGGAGCCGATAGCGAGTTAATTACGCGCTTGGGACTATTAGCCGATCGGATGAGTATCAACATTGAACTACCCTCTCAGGAGAGTTTAAAACTTTTAGCGCCGAACAAGACGAAAGAGTCTATCTTGCGTCCGATGGGACTGATTAGTACTAAGATCCAGGAAAGTAGTACTGATCTAGTGAAATTCCGTCATGCTTCCAAGTTTGTACCGGCTGGACAGAGTACCCAGCTCATTGTGGGAGCGACTCCTGATACAGACCATAAGATAATAACCCTTACCGAAGGACTTTATAAAAAATATCATCTGAAAAGAGTCTTTTTCTCTGCTTATATGCCGGTAGCTGAGCATTCACTGCTGCCTTCTGTGAATACTAAACCACCGCTCTTGCGTGAACATCGACTTTATCAGGCCGACTGGCTCTTGCGCTTTTACGGCTTTGAGGCCAAAGAACTGCTTGATGAGCAGCATCCTAATTTTAATTTACAGGTTGATCCCAAGTGCAATTGGGCTCTCAATCACTTGGAGCAGTTTCCTCTCGAGATTAACAAAGCACCCTATGAGATGCTTTTACGAGTGCCAGGAATCGGAGTGACCGGTGCCCGGCGTATTCTTACAGCCAGAAAAAGTAGTTCGATTGATTTTTCCGGACTAAAAAAGATGGGCATTGTCCTGAAACGCGCTCAGTATTTTATTACCTGTAAGGGAAAGATCCTAGACGGTTTAAAAATAACGTCAGATGGAGCCATCAGAGCGCTTATGGCCAATCAGTACTTGCTGCCGTCACCTTATCCTGAACAGCTGTCACTTTTTAATGAACCTTTCATCACAAGAGAGGATGTGCAGCAATGCCTGACAGGACAGATTTAATCTACGCTTATGATGGTAGTTTTGTAGGACTGTTATGTTGCGTTTTTGAAAGCTATGCTCAAAAGGAAATTCCCAGCGTTATCCGACCCCCAGGTGTACAGCAGAGCCTTTTCGATACAGCGAAATGGATTGAGTCGGACGAGCATAAGGCAGACAGGGTTTTTAACTCGATTCCGGCGAGAATTTCCTCTCAAGCACAGGAGTTAGTCAAACTCGGCTTTTTAACGTGTGCTCCACACAAAGAATTACTAATCTATCAATTCCTGCGTTTAGGGTTTACGTATGGGAGCCAGGTCATGACAATGCTCACGAATGATACGGTATGTGCCCTGCAAAAAGCTGTCCACCACTTAACCTCAGAAAGCCATAAATTCAAAGGATTTGTGCGGTTTTCTGTTTATGGTGAGGCGCTTGTGGCGGTGATCGAACCTAAAAACTTTGTGTTGCCTCTTTTATCACTCCATTTTTGTGATCGATTTCGTAACGAAGCGTTTATGATTTATGATAAAACCAACAGTATGGCCTTAGTTTATCGGTCACAGAAAGCAGAACTGATATCGGTTGATGAGTTAACGTTGCCAGAGGTCGATGCTACTGAAGTTGAGTACCGCCGCTTATGGAAGCAATTCTACACAACAGTTGCCATTGAAGGCAGGAATAACCCCCGGTGTCGTATGACTCTGATGCCCAAACGGTATTGGGGGCAAATGACTGAATTGATGCACGACTAACTCAATTCAGCAAAAAGATATGAAGCAAGAAGCAATGAAAAATCTCAGGATTATCATTGCTTTTTTGCGGTATTCAAGTTATCCTTGTTAATATTACATTATTATTTTTGCTTCACTCCTGAAGGCTTTAGGAGTGTTTTCATTTTAAGAAAGGGAGTATAACCATCATGCAACTCTTAAAAGATAAAATCCGTACCAACGCGAAAATCGTAGAAAATCGCATCATCCAAGTCGATAATTTCTTAAATCACCAATTAGATATTAGTTTGTTTAACGAAATAGGCAAAGAATTCAAACACAGATTTTCAAATAAAGAAGTAACAAAAATAGTGACCATCGAAACGTCTGGTATTGCCATTGCCAGCATAGCTGCGCAATACTTTAATTATGTTCCCGTCGTATTTGCGAAAAAACACGCGGGCATCAACATGAACCAGGATGTTTACGAAGCAAAGGTATATTCTTATACTAAAGATCAGGAATATTCCATTAAAATATCCAAAGCGTTCTTAAGTCCGAATGACAAAGTACTGATTATTGATGATTTCCTAGCAAGTGGAAGTGCTCTCATGGGATTAGTCAGTTTAATCGCTCAAAGTCGAGCGGAGATTTCCGGAGCGGGTATTGTCATAGAAAAAACATTTCAAGAAGGTAGAAAAATCATCGAGGAAAAAGGCATTCAGGTAGAGTCGTTAGCCATTATTGACTCAATACATGACGGCCAGGTTTTCTTTAAATAAATCAAAGTACACAGTACTTAACACTTGAACCTTGCTGAAAAATATTACCGACTCTTTTTATAGGGAGTGTTGCAAGCTGCTTTTTTATTAAATAGCTTGGCAACACTCCCCTTTTTTAGGCAAGCAGAAACTGTATCATGATGTGACCAAGTTTTGTTTTCTGTCCAAGGGAAAAAGGATGTAAATCAAGAGTACTCTTAAGGTTTCCAGAAGCACGCTCTAATTTATTTTCAAACTCAAATAGTTACTGTTACATTAAGCATTTCCGAAAAGATGACCAGACCTTTGTACCCGATGTGTTTCCCTTTGCTGTCCATTACCAAAAGGACGGGAAAGAGTGGTCTTAATTAACTATTTGTTTAAGACACCATAATAAGTAATTGTTTTATCATTGAAATTCAATATTTCCTGAGATTGTCTGGTTTGCTGATCGTAATAAAATAAAGTATTCGGTATTATAGTATCGCCACCGTCATTGACATAAGGTTTTGAATCAGGCGCATGAGCCATAAAAAAGCTCTCCCCGTCGGCAGTATATGATAGGCCAACTCATCCTCGACGATACGTTCCTTTTTTGGAAAGTATTGTTCAACCGCTATTAGAGCTGTTGGACCCGCTCCTGTCTTAGCCGCTTTTTTTGCCATCACAGCCATTCCCTTCGATTTAGATCTAATCAAACAGTCAATCATTTATAAGACCTCGCTGCTTTCACGTTCAACCATTTCTTTCAACATTTTGGCCGATGCAGTACGAAGTCCGGTGATAAATGGACTGTTATCAATCTCCATCAGTAAACTTATCTGACCATATTCCGGTTTAGCCTTGCTCCATTTATTGGATGCCTTAGTTGTTTGCATTAATACTTCACAAACATCTGCATCCGGATATATCTTCTGCGCTATGCAAAATTTCTTGCTTTTCTGTTAAGATTTCTTTAAATACATAAAGAAAAAACTGCCTCTGGGTATACCTGCTGTTTTAACGATTAGGTTAATTGACGCTTCACTGAAACATTTAGTTTAAAATTCCTGCACCGCTGCATTAAAGATTATCCTTTTTTTATCTTCACTCAGGTTATTAAAAGTTTCTTTCAGCATATTATCGCTCCCTCTATATTACAATAGCAAAAATGACAAGTATGTCACAGGACAAACTCGTCACTTCTATTATTCCCCTCTTTGGTGAAGTCAAAACCGTAATTCCCATATTCATCTACAAAGGCATATTGATCTTGCATGTTTCTCCTCCCCAAGAACTTCTTACCTGGAGATTATTTCGGCAATCAGCTTATCCACACCTAAGCATTTCATAGATTCCCTTGAAACGCCCATTTGGTTCATTTCCTAATTCATCGGAAATTTATCCGGATAGGTCGCAATTTTGGAAAAAAGTGCTGCCTGATAAATACCGCCATAAGAAAAATCCCTTAAATTTCTCTCTTTAAAACTCTCGGCTTTCGAACTATTTGAGCCTGCATAAGCCAATTCAGGAGTAACGGTATTATTTTTATAAACGAGTGTTACATTACCAAAATCACCGTTTTGTTTATCACCGGTATGATAATTAATGTTGATTAAATTGTTCGCACGATAATAAATTTCGTCGATAATATGTCCCTGTTCGGTAATTGTATCAATTATTTCCTGGGTGCCTTTCACTTTTAACAACTGTTGCTGCGTGATTTTTAACCCACCATATTCCTTAAGACCATCCGTTGTCCAATAAAGGTAATAGAGTTTATAAGTATGCCCTGCTCCTATCCCATCTATAAAACCTGAATCAAAATTATCGCCTATTGTTGTAAATTGACCGTTGCCAAAATATAAAAGGTTCATGCCCGTATAAGGCAATTCAACGGGTTTTCCGCCTTTTACATACCAAGCATAGGATCTTGAACTGCTGCCGCCTGCACTACTTTCGCATTTAAAAATTTTGGTGTTATCGACAGTCCAAAGAAAAGGCGCATTAAACTTATTGTCCGCTGAATAGGCAATATTACTTTTCAATTTCTGAGCTTCGGAGGCGGTGATATACCAAACATCACCTCCCTGTACTATGGCAAATGCGGCGTTTTGCTGGTCGCCAATAGTAAGGCTCTGAAAAAATTTGATTTGATGGGTAGTGTATTTGGCGAGGATAGCCTTTAATTGGGCAGGCGAAGTTGAACTGTTTAAAATGGCTGATGCTGCGGCGGATTCAGAAGGGCCCGCACTGCTTGTTATGGTTGGGCCCGACGACGATTGCCCAATCTGTTGAGGCATACTCTCTTTCGCACATCCCGCCAAAAGCAGCCAAACTGTCATTGTTGATAATAATATCATTATATTCATTTTGATCTCTGCTTTCATCTAAGATAAATAATCTTCTGTACCCATTACCTAATGAAAATGAACAATATATAAAGACGCAACCGGCGTGGGGCATTGGGATCAGGGATAGGCCGGAATGGGTACTCAGCCTTATTTATGATGGAATAATATAATCATCAAGGATATTTTGTACGCTGTTGGCAAAGGAATCTGCGGCACCCCAATCAAAGTTAAAAATCATCCCTTCGGAACTTCCCGTAGATACTGATCTCACATCCGTTTGGCCATAAATATTATCGATTATTACAACGAGTGCCACTCTATTCTTCACCCGCATATAGTATTTCTCAAATATTAAGGTCCCAATGTAAATTCCATTACCCAAATCATGAGTTTCCTCATGCACAAGATCAGCATTTTCATTTTGCTTGACTAAATCTAATGCTTCGATCGGCGAAATGCTTACTTTGAAATTATAAGTACTCATCTTTTCCTCTCCTTCGCAATAAACAAAATATCTCAAATTGCAACTCGCAGCTATCTGTTCAACCAAACCTTCACAAACTGTTCAGTCCACGCTTTGTATAATACTTGAGGTAGAAAGGCATTGTTCGCTCCACGGTAAGACTAAATGGACGCGATGATAGTTCGGGAATACTAATTAGTTTAGATTGGCTCATAATTGCGTTCTCCTTTATTATCCAGTATATATGATTTGCTTCTTGAAGCCTAATCCCACCCCAACGCTCCTGCCAGCGATTATAGGTTCTTAAATACTAAGCCTACCGGATAGATAAATGATATTTTGGTTTCAAACCAATAAGCCTGAAGGTTCCATAACCATAAAAAATACATTAATGGTCTTACGAACGTAATGTCGATTCATTGGTATAATTTATACGACATTATTAAAAAAAGGCCCCGAGGGGCCTTAAACTAGGGTGAGGCTAGTGTTGAATTAGTTTTTTCCTATCTACTCTTTTGGGGTTTGTTCTTTTTCTTGAGCTGACTTAACGGATTCCAAAGCTCTTTCAATACTGACTAAGGGAGTCGTTTCTGTCTCAAGAAAAGGAAATATAGGAGATTGGGATATTAATGTATGAAGTTCCTCGACAGACTCGACATCCCAAATAACACAGCCACCTTTTCTACCAGCAAACATCCCTTGTGCCAAAATCTTTCCCTGTTTCTGATAGCCTATAACTTTTTCCCACCCTTCTGCCATTATTTCTTTGACCTGTTGAGGTGGGAATGGGGGTAATTGTTTTAATTCACTTGTAACGAGAAATAGCATGGTTAACCCTTCTTTCCATAATTATTTTGGCTGTTCGATTGAGACAACACAGCCTTATCTGCTTCACCCTAGTTTGAAAAGATTCGAATTGATGGACTGGAAATTCCAGCTTCAACCCGAAACAAACAAAAAGAGCAACCGACCTCTTATAAGGCCCATTGCTCTTTTCATCTATTTCGGATGGAATTTTTTAACTAATAATAAAGAATCGGTTGTATACCGATTCTAATTATATTTTACTGCCTTTGAACTTTTTCCATTTATTTATTAACGGTACTATATCTTTAAGTCTAAATTTTGTCAATGGGAATTTAAATATTTTTAAAAATTTTTTCCACATTATTTGGAACATTATCTGAAACACCCAAAACGCTTCGGTGGTTACAAAATAAGGTTCAGGCTAATGCCAGACACAGAGGTAAATAACAACCCACTCACCGGGTTTATACCCGGATTTTTTATTTCGCGCCCCCAACGCTCCTGTCGGGCTGATTTGTTATCATGGAAGCATTGATCCTCCTAAACCACTCCGAATTTATCTGTCTCCCTATTAGTAACTTTACGCTCTACCCCTTATTTTATAAAGCGGCACAAGAACGCACAGTCGTCCTTTCAGGACACACTTAGCCTAACGGGTATATGGATAATTTGAAGCACGTCGGAATCTATTAACCTGCCATTATTCTGATACCAAGGCTTGCTTGATGATCCAATAATGCCCGACCATGATATACTTCGGGTATTCCCGATAGCCGCTAAAATTGCGCGAAACGCTGATCACCTTCCTTGTCTATAACCAATAATAACTCCATCCGAAATATATTCTTTATGACGCGACAGCCTTTTACCTGCCTCACCCTAGTTAGTATAAAATTCGAGTTCACGGACTGGAATTTCCCAGTTTCAACCCTAAATATATGCAAAGAGCAACCGACCTCTTTAATAAGGTCCATTGCTCTTTACATATATTTGAGCAGGGCCTGCTGGAAGCGGCGCAGAAGGAGCAGGATCTCCTGAACCGTTTGGCCCAGCTGCCCAGCGGTAAACAAAAGGCCAAAAAGTAATAATAAAAGAAAGTACTTAATGGTCATCGGATTAGTGCAACGACACCCCTGAACTTTTATAGTAGGGGTTTAAGTTCTCATTTCCTGCGCTTGTTGTAGGTGCGCCCCTAAAGCACAGGAATCCACAGAAAGCGAAAAGGGTCCGATTATTATCGCTAAGGAATATGAACCCTTAGATAAAACTATATAATTCGACCTGTCACCAGGGCGCATTTAAAAACAGGAAAAATAAGGGGAAAACATTTAATATAAGAAATAAGGAGGGGCTTTATGGATTGGCTTGACGCAATGAACAGGGCGGTAGAATATCTAGAGGCTAACCTTACTGAAAAGTTGGATATTGAGAAGGTAGCGAAAATTGCCTTATCATCCCCATTTCACTTTCAGCGTATGTACCATATGATGACCGGTGTTACTATAGCTGAATATGTGCGCAGAAGAAGGCTTACCCTCGCTGCCCAGGATATTTTATCCGGCAAAAAAATCATTGATGTAGCATATAGGTATGGCTATGAAACGCCCGAAGCCTTCACTAAAGCTTTTGGGAAAATGCATGGAATATGCCCTTCGGCTGCGCGCGGGCTGGGAGCAAATCTCAAGGCATATCCAAAACTCTCCTTTCATATTTCAATAAAAGGAGATGAAGATATGAATTACAAGATTGTTGATAAAGAGAGCTTTACCGTAGTAGGTAAACAAAGAAGGATGACTATGGTGAACGAAGAAAACTTTATACAAGTTGCTAAATTCTGGGACGATTGCGTGAAGGATGGTTCATACCAGTGGATCAGCTCAAAGGCAGGCAAGCTTGGTGTCCTGGGTATATTTAAGGATTTCGACAAAGATGAATTTAATTATATAGTAGGAGTTGAGGAAATCAAAGATACCCTTCCGAAAGGATATGTTTCGGCAACTATACCCGCTGCAACCTGGGCAGTATTTGAATCAGTTGGAGCGCTGCCTGAAGCTTTAGTGGATATAATCCGAAGGGTATATTCAGAGTGGTTCCCAGCTACAGGATATCAGCATGATTGTTGCACACCAGGGCTTGAGGTTTATCCTGAAGGTGATAAACACTCTCCAGATTACAGATGTGAGTATTGGGTTCCGGTTAAGAAGTAAAAGACATGAAACTAAAGATAAGTATGGCTATATATCGATCGAATACAATTAGCCGTACTTATCTTAGTTTGATCCACGAATTTAAGACTTTAGTTGTTTAAAGGCTGTTCGAGAGGGAGAGCTGATGAGTTTGAAGGCGAAAGTATTAATCGGGTTGGTCTTAGCGCTTCAAGGCAATTGTGCGATCTTAGGTAGTTCGTTTTAGTATGCTTTTCTTTCCATTCTCGCACTATCCATTTATCGAGCTTGTAAAGAAATGCATTTGCCAGTAATGGCGAAATTATACCCCCTTGGGTGTTCCGACTTCCGTGATTGCCAGCTCATTCATGACTCCTGCGAGAAGCCTTGCTTCAACTGTGGGTGCGAAAAATCCCTATGTGTACAGAGAATATAGGTATGATTCTGAAACTGGGCTATATTATCTGCAGAGTAGGTATTATAGTCCTGATGGGAGTAGGTTATTAATGCCGATGCTTTATGTGGAAAAGTAGAAGATTTATATTTCAGCGTTCTCTCAGTCTTTACTCAGGAACAACTCAGTTTGTGAAGTTATAATCAGTAATCGGTGCTAGGCGCAAAAGTTAATCCAAAGAATTGAATGTTACAATACTTCTAAGGATGTGCTAACGTGAATTTAAAAACAATGGCAGGAACTTTAACAATCATTGTGATGTTAACAACACCAACATTGGCTCAAGCAAATGTTGCTTCAGCTAAGCCAGCGACATCGCTAATAGACCAATCCAAAATAGTTGGATTAACGGCTGAAGAATTGGTTAACGATATAACAAGCCCGAACGACGATGAACTTAGTATACAGCTTAAAGCAGCAAGACAAACGAAACAACTTGCAACTCTTCTGACCCGGGCCAAAACCCTTGATGTTGATATTACAGGCCTGACTAATGATCAAGCAAGAGTAAGGATTAAGGCAGCGGAAAGAGCAAATACTCTTACCCGTCTTTTGGCTGATGCTAAGACGCTAGGCATTGGTATTAATGAAAAACTGGTTTAAATCATGGTTCCCCGTACGTTTACGAAAACGGCAATTCGGAAAAAATGAGACGACAGTTTAATGCTACAAGACTTTAATATTAGTTGTTGAGGAGATCTTTATGCTAGATGTTTGTTTACTGGGAACTGGAGGAATGATGCCGCTGCCGGACAGGTGGCTGTCATCCCTACTGATAAAGTGTAAGGGAAGAATGATCCTCATAGATTGTGGGGAAGGAACTCAAATCCCGCTCAGAATGGCCGCTTGGGGTTTCAAAACGATTGATGCCGTTCTATTTACTCATTATCATGGGGATCATATAGCCGGATTACCCGGGCTGCTTCTAACCATAGGTAATTCAGGGAGAGAAAAACCATTAACTTTGCTCGGGCCTCCAGGACTAAAAAAAGTTGTTGAAGGCTTAACGGTCATTGCACCCCTGTTACCCTTTGAACTAGACTTAATTGAACTATCAGACATGGAAAGTGCCGAAACACACATAGGTGATCTTAATATAAAGAGTATCCCTGTAGAACATACCCTTCCCTGTTTATCCTATTGTCTAGAGCTTAAAAGGCAGGGTAGATTTAATGTTGAACGTGCTAAGCAACTAGGCATTCCTGTAAGCTACTGGAGTAGGCTTCAGAAAGGTGTAACAATAATACTTGAAGACCAGATAGTTAGCCCTCAAATGGTTCTTGGTGAAACAAGGAAAGGGATTAAAGTTTGCTATTGTACTGATACAAGACCAACAGAGGGTTTAATTGAGTTTATAGAAGGCTCAGACCTTTTTATTTGTGAAGGGATGTATGGTGATGAGGACGACTTGTCCAAAGCGATCCAGAAAAAGCATATGATGTTTTCTGAAGCTGGATTACTCGCTCAACAAGCCAGTGTAAAAGAACTATGGCTCACTCACTATAGTCCGTCGTTAACAGAACCTGAGAAATATATTGAGTCTGTGAAAACAACTTTTTCCAATACCGTAATTGGGAAGGATTCACTAATTAAGTCGCTAAAATTTACGGATTAAATTAGGCAACCGGCGACGTTGCTTGAAGATCTTTATGGTTGAATATGCCTCGACTTGATCTTTTCAAACATCGTCAAAAGCCCACCGCAAAGACTATAGATTAAGTCAACATTGAGATTATCTCCTGCTGACGAATCGAAAAATACATTGAGTTTGGATTCTAGATCCTCTTCTGGTTTGCTGTAACAAATTAACATGGGCACCTTGGGTAGCGGATACAGTACGAGCGAAATATCGGACGAGTAACTTTTTTCCACCTGCTTTCCGCCAAAAATGTGGATCATGTCCTCTAACAGATCCGGATAAATATCGGCAATTTGTTTGAGAGGTTTTTCAAACTTGTGCTCAAAATATGAATCCCATATCTTCTCCTTGCTAAGCTCCCTGAACGTAACCCATTTTCCAGTAAGATCATTTCCTGCACAGTGAATAATATAGTTAAGCAATGGTACCGTCACCCATATATTGACATGGCAGTCAGAGATGATATTTCCCTTCGCATCAACCGTGAAGTCCTTTCCCAAACACTTGATTGATAACTTATCGCCAGAAAACGTAGCCCCCAATCGTTGCACTGAGGCAGAAAAATCGATTGAGGCTATTTCTCTTTGCAGCGGTACGAGTATTTGTTTCAGTTGCTCTTCAGGAGCCATTTGTTTAATAATCTTACTATCGACTTCCTCAATGATCTGGCTCTCTAAATGAGGACATTCACCAAAACGTTTTTGTCCCTTAATTACCAAATCTGCAAATGCTAAGCATGTTGCCATCCCACACAGTTTGCAATTTGATTTTGGGAGTAACTTGTATACTTCTAGAGGATTGTTAAGCTGTGACATCTGATATTACCCCTTCCTGAAGTAATTGTAGTGTTAATATTCTTCCATCATCAGAATTCTCCACGTTTCTCTTTTCCCCTGCCGTAATATTTCGTTTATTACATATTTTCGAATATTCTATTATATTACGAGCTCTTTGGGCTGTTAGCTAAAACTTTTTTCCAGTTCCTTCTTTAGAACATCTGCTGGGAAATACCGTCCTGGGCATTCCGTGGCAGCCCCAGGCACGTCCCGGTGCAGCTCAACGTCTGTCGGCTTTAGAGAAAAGACAGTCAAAAGTTGTACGACTTTATTAATCAACCCAACGAGTTGGGTATCCGGTACTTCCTTTTCGCTGAAATTTCCTACGAGACAGATTCCGATTCCCACTGGAATTGCGATGTCCTGCTTTACAATGCGCTCCCACTCGATCTAAGGGACGCCCATCCTCACAGCTTCCGTTAGGCATAATTACAAAGTGATAGCCAATACGCTCCACCCCTTAGTTTGGTGCCACTCACGTATCATCTCAGCATTTACCGAAACCGTCTTTCCCGCCCTCCTCACTTCTGTAGGGCTTGCTGAGTGATGGATAACTATTTTTCGCCAATCCATTCTATTCTCCCCTCTCCCTCAACTTCGGGACGACAACGGCTTTACTAATAGCCCCAATCCAACTATTCCTCGTAACAACCTCTCAGGAGAGCAATTTCTTCGGCATAGCCTGAAAGCTCGTTGGGTGTTTCGAGAAAGAAAGGCAGGTGCCGAAGTTTAGGGTGATTGATGATTTGGGTGATGGCTTTCAAACCAATAGTGCCCTCACCGATTTTGGCATGGCGATCTTTACGACTGCCCTTAAGATTCATGCTGTCATTTAGGTGGATCGCCAAAAGCTTCTTTAAACCAATGACCTCATCAAACTTATCAAGCACACCGTCCAGATCATGTACAATATCATAACCTGCGTCATTGATATGGCACGTATCCAAGCAAACACCGATTTTGTCTGATAAAACGACACCATCTATGATCTGCTTGATTTCTTCGAAGGTACGCCCCACCTCTGTACCTTTACCTGCCATGGTTTCAAGCAACACAGTGGTCGTCTGTTCGGGTTTTAAAAGAGCGTTAAGCTGCGCAATAATCAGTCGTATACCCACTTCTGAGCCTTGCCCACCATGGCTGCCCGGGTGGAAGTTATAGAGGTTGTTAGGTAAATACTCCATACGAACCAAATCATCAGCCATAACTTGGGCAGCAAACTCTCTAGTTTTTTCCTCAGGGGAGCAAGCGTTGAGGGTATAAGGGGCATGAGCTAAAATCGGAGCAAATTGATTTTCCTTCATCAGCCTAAGCAAAGACTCAGCATCCTTCGGATCGATTGCCTTCGCTTTACTGCCTCTTGGATTACGGGTGAAAAACTGAAACGTATTGGCATGTATTTTCAGAGCATCTTTACCTATAGCTTGGAATCCTTTAGAAATCGATAAATGACATCCAATCTTTAACATCGTAATCCTTCTTTCTCGTGCAAGACTTCCAATGCATTATATTCCAATTTCTGACCTTATTCAAAAGTTCACCCCGAAGCTTCATTAGACATTTCTAAAAAACGGCAATCCCACCTAGACAAAGCTTTATATTCTGGGAGTTGAGTATTACTGATATAATAATATATAATGTCAATATATAATTTATAAAGAGACAACTATTTAGTAGAAAGGATAATGTTTATGTACCAGATGAATTAATCTACATTCTGGAGTTATGTAATAAAGAAAACTTGGCTGGCGCCCACGAAGACACTGTCTTTGCACGTATTAGCCTTTCTTGCAGAATATAACGTAAGTTTATACTTTCTGATTGTACAAGCCAAAGGTTATGCCTATATTAAGCCTTAATTTGGTATGTAATGTTCGTGTGAAAAGAAGTATAATGAAGGGCTCAAAAGGAGAGGGGTAAACCATTGGGCTATGCATCCACTGCAAAGAAATCAACAGTTCCTGCCGGGGGCTGGTCCGACCTTTGGAGACAGGAAGATTATTGGGCTATGTGGCTGGGTCTAACGATCATTCTGTTAGCGATCGTATTTTGGAGTATTGGGAATAACTTCATGAATTGGATTGTACTTAAGATACCAAGTTATAGTGACTACAGAACTGCTATAAGTTATCTTACTAGCCATAAGAGCGCTATCTTGGCACTCTATTTGTTTTTTCTCATACTATTTTCAATTGCGGTTAAGGTCCTTAGCGGAGAAGTCCAACGATTTTTAGTAGGATTCACTTTTCTTTTTTCAATGAGTATTCTTGTTTCGGTGTGGGGTTCTTGGGATGTCATGAAACGATATAACTTTGAAACTCCGTTGCTCGCACTCGTAGTAGGCCTTGTTATAAGTAATTTTTTAAAGATTCCCTATTGGCTAAGTACCGCACTCCAAACCCAATTTTACGTAAAACTTGGCATTGTGTTAATGGGTGCTTCCCTCCCATTTACTTTAATTATCCAAGCAGGTTCAACTGCTTTTGCTCAAGCAACAATTATTTCCCTAGCTACCTTCCTCACTATATATTGGACTGGAACACGGGTATTCGCGTTAGATAAGCGCTTTGCTGCTACACTGGCAGCGGGAGGATCGATCTGCGGAGTTTCTGCTTCTATTGCCATTGGCGGTACAGTAAAAGCAGAAAAGCAACACGTGTCAATTGCAATTTCTCTGGTTATTCTATGGTCTATCATTATGATTTTTATCCTCCCCTTAGCAATTAAAGCCTTAAATATTCTACCCGGTCCAGCAGGTGCTTGGATTGGTACAGCCGAATTTGCTGATGCTCCTGGTATGGCCGCAGCGGCTGCAATAAATGAACAAGCAATCAAAACTTTTACCCTCATGAAGGTTGTCGGGCGTGATATGTTCATTGGGATTTGGTGTTTTATCATGGCGCTTACTTCGATTACAAGATGGGACAAAAGGTATGCCGGCACCAATCCCAATGCTCTCGACATCTGGATTCGCTTTCCGAAATTCGTTTTAGGGTTCATTGTAGCCTCAATCATTATAACTATCTTAGCTGCTTCTGCTAATGGAGTAACCTCCAAAGCGATTGATAATAACATTATTAACCCGATTAGCGAGTTAAGAAATTGGGCCTTTATCTTTACCTTTCTCTCTATCGGCCTATCCAGTCGCTTGAAGGAACTTGCTTCAGTCGGTTGGAAGCCGTTTGCAGCTTTTACTGCGGGCGTATTAATAAACATTCCACTCGGATATCTTTTATCTGTTGTAATTATGGGTAACTATTGGATTACAATCAAATAAATCTTTTTCTGCTAAAAAGGGATTAATAAACATTCTCAGATAGTTTGAAGATTAAGGAGAAAAAAATATGCACAAAGATAATGAGACTTGTGTCCAAAGAGCTCGGTTTTTTTTCTATTTTTTTGAAAAGCCCAAGGAGACCCCTCCTTTCGATCAGATAGTGAAGGTAAAGCAGGTAAAGCCTGAAGCAATTCGTAATTTAAATAAGTTCTTGACCTCAAGATTAGAGCGGATTGCTACCATGATGGAATTGCTGACTGAAGTTCATAAGGACTGGGCAATCACAGGTAAAAAGGATTACATCCTCATGGAAACCGAATCCTATGATTTTAACGCCTCCCTCCAGATTTTAAAAGAACATGGCTTCGACGATAGCGAGTTTATCCTTAAAGTTGAATATACTCGCAAATGGGGAGTCTTATAAATTTCATCTTTAGTCTCTCTGCAAAATTTTTGCAGAGAGACTTTTTTATTTTCGTCAGCTGCCACTTCGCCAAGGCTAACAAGAAGGCTAATACGTGCGAAGACAGTGTCTGCATGAAGGGTTAATACGTGCGAAGACAGTGTCTTCGTGTGTGTGTGGGTGGGGGGGGCTGTCAAGTTTTCATTATGTTTGTAGCTTCGAGACATTTTGTCATGACAATTTGGCACAAGTGACAAATTGTCAGATCTCTTCATCAATTTTAACCTCCTCCGTTATGGGTTAAAAGCGTCTGTTTACGCTAGTCTTCACCAGAACAGCTAGTTGGCATAGTAATTGCTTATAGGTTTATATAAGTATTTAAATAATGGGACAAAATTGGGATTCATAAAGGAGATGAACTATCCGGTCTTGATCCGTAAAAAGGGGGGTGAACTCGGGAAGGGAATTATTTCTATATTATTGAGTTCGCAAAAGGGTTTCTAGCTATTTTTAAAAAGGAGTGTAAACAAATGAGTGAAGGATGCATCATTGAAACGCCACCAACCACACCATCCGGTGGCTGGTCCGATCTATGGAAAAAAGAGGATTATTGGGCAGTCTGGTTAGGCTTAGGGGTCGTAGCAGCTGCAATATTACTTTGGCTCACAGGCAGTACCTTTATGAAGTGGGTAGCAATCAGCGTGCCTAGTTACTCTGATTTTGGCAAGGCAACCACTTACCTCAGCAGTCATGTAGGTGCGATCTTCGGACTATATCTATTTTTCTTAATATTGTTTTCCGCAGCAGTAAAAGTCCTTGGTCACAAATTAAGTCAATTCATTCCAGGATTTACCGTTTTATTTATTATGAGCATTGTTGTCACGGTTGTGGGTTCTTGGGATGTAATGAAAAAATACAACCTAGAAGCTCCACTTCTTGCTCTTGCAGTTGGGCTTATTATCGGCAATTTTGTTAAACTACCAAGATTTATGGATGCCTCGTTACGGACAGAGTTCTTCGTCAAAACTGGTATTGTACTAATGGGTGCGACCCTTCCTTTTACCTTAATAATGCAATCCGGCCCGATGGCATTCCTTCAAGCAACCATAATTGCTGTGACCACGTATCTCACGATCTACTGGGCCGGAACCCGTCTCTTTGGTTTAAATAAGCGATACGCAGCCACACTTGCAGCTGGAGGATCGATTTGCGGTGTATCCGCTTCGATTGCTATCGGAGGTGCAGTTAAAGCAGAGAAACAGGATGTATGTGTTTCTATTTCCTTAGTCATCGTGTGGGCCATCGTCATGATTTTTGCCCTCCCAGTCTTTATTAAAGCTTTAGGAATTGCTCCCGGTCCTGCAGGAGCTTGGATTGGAACCTCTGAGTTCGCCGATGCAGCTGGAATGGCAGCTGCTGCATCCATTAACGAGCAAGCGATTAAAACCTTTACCTTGATGAAAGTTGTTGGCCGCGACATGTTCGTTGGAATCTGGTGCTTCATCATGGCTTATATCTCGATTACAAAATGGGAGAAGAGAGAAGATGGCACCAAACCTAAGGCTGGTGAAATGTGGACCCGCTTCCCAAAATTCGTTTTAGGCTTCTTTGTTGCTTCGATTATTATCACCATTTTAGTTGCGAGTGTTGATGCCGCGACATCCAAAGCAATTACTGCTCAAATCATTTCTCCCATTAAGGAATTGAGAGGTTGGGCCTTCATTTTTACTTTCCTTTCGATTGGCTTAACCACTCGCTTTAAAGATCTTACCTCTGTGGGTTGGAAACCTTTTGCAGCGTTTACCACAGGTGTCTTCGTTAACGTACCTCTCGGTTATCTCCTTTCAGTCGTAGTGATGGGCGGTTACTGGGCTTTAGTAAAATAGCAAATTCGGTTTAATCCAATATCATTAAATTTGATCTGATCTAATCGCAAGAAGCCCTCCCAACGTCTGGGGGGCTTCTTGTTGTCTTTCAGCGAACTCATCTTACCCAACAACCTAAATCCGACATAAACTTGAACAGTCTTGTTATATACTTATAAAGAATTCAGTTATATTTTATAGGCGATTATTTACAGTATGAGGAGGAGCTAGAGTTGAACATTTTTGACCCTAAGAATCCTATTATCAATAGAATCCTCGACTTTTGCTTTCCTGTATTGGTCACCTATTCTATTGCAATAATACTGCTAATAATATTAGATTTATTATCACATCGGTAGTCCGTAATGGTATTGTAATGTGAATATTTCAATACTGTCCAGGGAGTAGACTGAGTAAAAAAGTCTACCCTCTTTTTTATTGAAAACTCTATTTAAGGGAACAAAAAATAGTAAGCTCGTGCTACACTAAGAGTACACACGTCGTCATTTGTGCCTATGCGATGAAAAACAGCGGATGGGGGCCAAAAGTTGAAAAAAAGCTCAATTCCTTGGTGGATGCGCATTAAAGTCCATTTTCTTTTGTTTGGAGTCACTATGTCCATTCTTCCTCTGTTCTTTCTTGGGTATCTAGGTTTTACATCGGTGCGACAGAATCTACAAAAAGACATCTATGAACAGAACTTTGAGCAAGTAACCGTTCTGGCCGATGAAATGCGGGACCTCCTCGCCAATATTGAGAACAGCTTGACCCTTACGAAGGCAACAAGCGCCTACGCTCTGATTGGGAAGGATGAAACCGCACGTCAGATTATTTTGGAAACGCTTTTACAAAAAGAGTCCTTTATCGAAGAAATAAAGGTTTCAGATAAAAATTTTAACGTCATCGATCAAATCGCTTTCCAAGAAGGTATTTCCTCTTATTCCTCTGCTGCGAAAATTGAAAACCCGATCTCCCCGGAAAAGTCCTCTGCTCTGAGTGACGTGTTTTTCTCGAATGACGGACGCCCCGAGATCTACGTAACTACAACCGTTCAAGACCCCAAGACTAGGGACAGAATCGGATATTTGCAAGCGAAAGTAGACTTAAAAGGGATCATCGGCCGATATCTTAATCTACGGTTGGGTGAGGGGGAGTACGTATTTTTAGTTGATCATGACGGCAATTTAATAGGCAATACCGACACTAGTCTTGTTTCGCATCATGAGGAGATTCGTCAAAATCCTGCAGTTCAGAGTTTTCTGGAGGGGGAGGCATCTTCTCCGGGAAGTGAGTACAAAAATCTTGACGGCGTGACCGTCATCGGAGCATTCGCTTCAGTGGGTGCCCCGAATTGGGCAGTATTTATCGAACAGCCGGCCCGTGAAGCGAATAGACCAATCTTTGAATTTGCTTTGCGACTCATCGTAATTGCTATCTTAATCATGGCTCTTGTCATGATTTTAAGTATTTCTTTTGGTTTAAAGGTGGTTCATCCGATTGAAAATCTTGAGGCTCAAGTCCGACGAATCATTTTAACGGGTGACTTGGAATCCCATATTCCAATGGAGAGTTGGGATGAAATCGGGAGGCTAGTCAAATCCTTTAATCAATTATTGAATTCATTGGATCAAAAGAATGAAAACCTAAAAGACGAAAAAGAGCTGTTAACCACTGTTGTTGACGGCGTTGGTGTCGGAATGGTGCTTTTAAATCCTGAAAAGAAGATTATTTGGTGGAATACGAAGTTTGCTGAATGGTTTGGCGGTCATTTAGCAAATCTCCCGTGTGACCAAGTTGTTAACGGAGAAAGAATGGAGAGTATTCACCCCGAAAATGTCCGTAATATTTCTGTTTTTGTGAATGAGGAACGCCGCCACTTCCGTAAGATGTATTATGAGTTGTCACCTGATAATCCAGAGAATGCGGCTTACTTGTTACTACTTGACGATGTAACTCAAGAAGTCGAAATGGAAGCCCGCATGATTGAGACAGATAAAATGGCAGCCCTTGGACTTTTGGCCTCGGGAGTAGCTCATGAAATAAACAATCCCTTAGCTGTCGTTGCAGCCCATAGTGAAGACTTACTGGACCGCTTGAATGAAGAAGAGCAAGAACCAACCCGAGAGGAAATCAAGACTGGTTTTAAGATCGTCTTAGAGCAAATCGTCCGCTGTAAGCAGATTACAAATCGATTACTTGGTTTTGCCCGCAAGCGCAGCAATGGAAATGACCTCATTGATATTGGTGTTGCCAGCGTGCAAACACTTGGACTTTTAGATCACAAGACAAAACAAAAGCAGATCAAAATTGAGCTTGAAATGGGAAATAGTCTCTTTGTTCTGGGAAATGAAAATGAGTGGCAGCAAGTGGTTCTCAATCTAATCAACAACGCTTTAGATGCCTCCACAGCAGGAGGAGCGATCGAAGTTAAAGGCTATTGCGAAGGTGAAAAAATTCATTTTATGATCAAGGATTATGGCGAAGGAATTCCACAAATCAATCTCAAGAAGGCTTTCGACCCGTTTTTTACAACGAAATCCGTGGGACAAGGAACAGGCTTGGGATTATACGTAAGTTATGGAATTGTTCAGAAAATGCAAGGCGATATGGCCTTAGATAGTACGGAAGGTCAAGGAACATGTGTAAAGATAACCTTACCTCTCCATAAGGCAGGAGATTACAGCAAATGAAGCACTATCCAAAGATTCTAATCTTAGACGATGAGGAAGCTTTGCGCGCGATTATCGCTCAGCGCTTGAAGCGTAAAGGCTATGAAATAGTGGAAGCCGGCACAGCTGAAGAAGGGTTATCCCTTCTCAAAGAAACTTTAATCGATACTGTCCTGTTAGATATTAAGCTACCTGACGGTGACGGACTTATCCTTTTACCAAAGATCAAACAACTCCAACCTGATCTCCAAGTCGTGATGTTAACAGGAAATGGGACGATTGAGTCAGCCATTGAAGCCATGAAACATGGCGCATATGATTACTTGACCAAACCTTGTAACTTGTCTGAGCTGGAAATTACGTTGCAAAAAGCCCTTGAAAAACGGATGTTACTGTTGGAAAATACAGGGCTCAGACAGGTTGTGAACCGACAAACTCCAGAATTAAAAATCATCGCTGATAGCGCACCCATGGGAGCACTCCTGGAGATGACCCGTAAGGTTGCTCAAACGGATACATCAGTCCTTATCCAAGGCGAAAGCGGCGTGGGTAAGGAATTGATAGCTCAAGCAATCCATCTTTGTAGCTCAAGGGTCAACCACCCCTGCGTTCCTGTAAACGCTGGCGCAATTCCAGAGTCATTAATCGAGAGTGAGCTTTTTGGCCACGAAAAAGGAGCCTTTACAGGAGCAGGAACTCAAAAAATCGGGTTAGTGGAAATGGCTGATAATGGCACTCTCTTTCTCGATGAAATCGGTGAAATGCCCTTATCTATCCAAGTAAAGCTGCTCCGGTTTTTAGAAAGCGGGGAATTCCGACGTGTTGGAGATACGCGACTCCGCCGAGTAGATGTTCGGATTGTCGCAGCAACTAATAGAAACCTTCAGCAGGAGATCAGCCAAGGACGTTTTCGTGAAGATTTGTTTTATCGCTTAAATGGCTTAACCTTAATCGTCCCCCCGCTGCGCGAACGGCGGGATGATATCCTTCCACTTGTAAATCATTTCCTGAAAAATCAGAGCAAAAAGAAATTACTTCATCATGATTATGTTTTATTACAAGAAACGCAAGAACTATTGCTAAATTATGATTTTCCAGGTAATGTTCGTGAACTCTTTCATCTCATCGAGCGCGGACAAATCTTGTCTACAGGTGGAAGGATTGCTCCTCAAGATATTTGGGGGAAATTAGAGCAAGCTCTGAAGGCCTCCCCCTCTTTAGATTCCGACGAAGGTTTTTTTGATCTATTCCGAGACAATCGTTATCCATCCTTAGAAGACGTTGAAAAGCACTATATTTTAGCTACTCTAAAAAAAGTTAAGGGCAATAAAACCCAAGCAGCAAATTTATTAGGAATCAGTGTACGGAATCTGTATCGTAAGATACAAGGTTATGAGAACAACGATCTTCTCTAGGACCGTAAAGAAAACTTGGCTGGCGCCCACACTAAGACACTGTCTTCGCAGGGATTAGCCCTTCTTGCAGCATATAACGTAAGTTTATGCTTTCTGATAGTACAATAAAAAGGGCTCCTCCTAATTCTTGTTATTTAAATATCGGTGGCATTTTTCTAAGAAAGTTATTATGCCTTTCTCCTCAGCCAGCTTTTTATCAAGGGTCATATCCCCTCTTCCTAAGCGATCGCATAATCCAAGAAGTGCTATCTCGTCAAGGGAAACCTCAGCAGCCATTCTTTTAATATCTGCAAAAGGTAATCCCTTAGTAACGAAGAGTATTTGCATATGCCACCTTACCATTTTGGAAACTTGATTTATAAATTCCTTGTCATCACTAAGTTCCGCAAGAAATTTAGCAGAAAGCCTCTCCCCCAATTTATCATGATCGTATGCGGTTATTCTTCCTTTCGTCATCTTTGTGGTGGCAGCTTTGCCCAAATCATGGAGTAAAGCTGACCACATAAGTACTTTGGGATTTTGGCTGAGATTTTTCCGTTCCGCTGCATTATCTAAAACTAACATTGTATGGTTCCAAGCACTCCCTTCTGGGTGATGCTGCGGAGATTGAGGTACTTCCTTTAAGTCGCCCAGTAAGGTGTAAGGGTATTTTAATTCGAAGATGCCTGATTTGCTTAATTCGATAAAGTACTTTGAAGGCTTTTTGTCATTCAGCAAATGCTCATTAATTTCAATAAATATTTGCATCTATTTTGCTCCAATTAAACAGTATTTTAATCTATGGTTTCCCAAACTTCCTGTATTTAATGCAATCATTCTCTTGTCCCCCTCTTATTCTCGTACATCCACACTTACACACGAATCATCTATTGACTTGTCTATGGCGATGGTTTCAACAGATTTGTTTTTGAGAAGACTGTCAATTTAGGATGAACAGTAATACTTGACTATTTAATCATTCTAACGTACAATATGCTTAATCGCATAGTTGAAGGGGAGTAGCTCTCGCAGCAAAGTCGTCATTTCGGGATTAAAAACCCCCGGCTTTGTTGGCAACTATTAAGTTGTAAGCAAGACCTTTACCAGAATTAACTGGTAAAGGTCTTTTTTTATATATTTTTATGACTTTATATTGACCAAAAGAGAGGAGCTTAGGACATGGAATTTTTTTCACCAGACTTTATATCTGCCCTATTGTCCGTAATCATGATTGATTTAGTTCTCGGCGGCGACAACGCCATAATTATCGGCCTGGCCGCCCGTAATCTTCCCCAAAATAAGCAAAAAAAAGCAATCCTCTGGGGCACACTTGGAGCAGTGCTCATCCGAATAGTCGCTACCCTACTGGTTGTCTGGCTTCTGAAAATTCCTGGACTTTTGCTGGCTGGAGGACTTTTACTGATCTGGATGGCTTACAAACTTTTAGTGGAAGAAAAGAAAGAGCATCAAACTAAAGAATCTACCAGTCTATGGGTAGCTATTCGTACTATTATGGTCGCAGATGCAGCTATGGGTATCGATAACATGTTAGCCGTGGCTGGGGCCGCCCACAGTAATTTTCTCATCGTCGTGTTTGGTCTGCTCGTTAGTATTCCAATTGTTGTTTTAGGCAGTACTGTAGTTATTAAACTCATTGAACGTTTCCCTTTTATTATCTATCTGGGTTCCATGGTAATCGCCTATACCGCTGGGAGCATGATTGTAGAAGAACCGATCCTGCATTCCTTCTTTGCTACGAATGCCTATTTGGAATGGTTAGTTATCTCAGCTATTGTGCTGGGTGTCATCATTTCCGGCAGGCTGAAAATGCATGTTAAATTACAAACCAATCATTAAACTCATTTGATCTTTTATTATTTGAGAGGAGAAATGAATAAATTATGACTGGATTCGGAAATCAAGCCAAAACTGTCATGCTCATGAGTTTGTTAACCATTTTAGTAGTCCTAATAGGCCAAGCTTTAGGTGGGGAAAGCGGCATGGTGCTTGCTTTCCTGCTTGCCCTCGTAATGAACTTCGGAAGCTATTGGTTTAGTGATAAAATAGCTCTGTCGATGACCAGAGCCCAGTTCGTCACTAGGGAGGAAAAACCTCAGCTATACGCGCTAGTGGAAAATCTAGCTCAGAATGCCAACCTGCCTATGCCAAAGCTCTATCTAACCCCTTCTCAACAGCCTAACGCGTTTGCTACCGGACGGAATCCGGCTCACGCAGCGGTCGCAGTGACTGCAGGTCTTCTTACTCTCCTGGATCGGAATGAGCTAGAAGGCGTAATCGCCCATGAATTAGCCCATATCAAAAACCGGGACGTTTTTATCGGTACGATCGCCGCAGTAATGGCCGGTGTGATTACGACTCTAGCTAACTGGGCCCAATGGGCTCTAATGTTTGGCGGACTTAATGGTAACGATGAAGAAGAAGGTGGCGGTCTGGCAGCCCTGCCGCTTATTATCTTAGGACCGCTTGCAGCTTTACTCGTACAAATGGCTATTTCACGTTCCAGGGAATACTTGGCAGATGCTACTGCAGCCAAAATAACAGGTCAGAGTACTGGTTTGACCAATGCCCTTCTTAAATTAGAACGCGGATCGCAAATAATTCCCATGGATGTTAATCCCGCAGCCAGTCACCTGTTCATTGTTAACCCACTTAATACCAAAAGACTGCTCTCTTTATTTAGTACTCACCCGCCAATTGAAGAGAGAGTTAAACGGTTAAACAGTCTATGAACCTCGCGAACCTATACTTCTTTGAGAAATGGGGGTTACCAACTCTGTGAACTCGCTTACGCTAAAGCTGAACATCGAATAAGGAACACCCACTGATAGAAGTGGGTGTCTGAGAATTGATTAATCAAGTTATAATCACGAAGTAAGCAGAAATGATAATCTAAGCTTAGCAGCTATCATAACCAATAAAAATAAGGACGTGATCATGTGAAATTAAAACAAATGGCTGGGACTATATCGATTATTGTAATGTTATCAACACCTACATTGGCACAAGCGCAGGTTGCTTCAGGTAAGTCAGAAATACTTCTTATGGATCAGTCCCTTGTGGACGGAGTAAACCTGAAAAGTGAACAAGCAAACGTTCTCCAAGCCAAGGTTGAAACATCAGATATAAATACAACCGGCTTAACCAATGATGAAATTAAAATACAATTTAAGGCAGCGGGTAGAGAAAAACACCTCATAACTCTTCAAGAACGTGCTAAGTCGCTCGATATTGATATTACTGACCTAAGCAATGATCAAGCAAGAAAAAAGATTAAGGCAGCAGAAAGAGCAAATACTCTAACCCGCCTTTTAGCTGACGCCAAAACACTTGGCATTGGTATTGAGTCAAAGCAGTCCACCAGATGAGATTAGCTGCATTTTGTCACCTTTTTCAAAGCTGGACGAAATAATCCAGACTGCTGTAAGGATTCTCGCGTCAATCACCATTGCTTGGGAAGCAGCATTGCCAGTATCCTTCCTACCAAAGGAATTCTTATAATATTGTTGCGGTGGATCACCTTCAAAAAAACCAATAACAACATATAAACAAATGCAGAAAATAGGATTCCAATCCCCATGGTCAATCCAATTCCCAATTTTGATGTACAATTATTGAGATAAGAAAATACCGCCCTTCCCAGGTATCCCATCGCAACCCCTGCTGCTAAAATTTTGGTTATCTTCTGGACGTCGAGAAAAAAACCAATTAATTTTATAACGGAAGAGTAATGTAAGATCGTTTCCAAGATAACACCCAGGCTAATAGCTAAGATTACGCCATTTATGGCCAGCTTCGGATTAGAAGCCAACGGATAAATAAAAGCAACCGTCGTGCATTTAGCCATGATATTGTTAAGCATCGCTGTTTTCGCTTGCCCCATTCCGACTAAAACCGATTGGAGTGGTGACTGTAGATAATTCAACAAGAAAAAGGGCGCAATCAATTTTAGGAGTGGCGCCGCTGTCGGCGCGTGGTAAATCAACGTCATTAATTCCTGCGCATACAGATACAGTACAATAGTGCTCGGTGCGCCCACGATCAGAGCAACCCCGCTAGCTTGATTTAACCGACGTTTGATTAGCCTAAGATTGTTTTGAGCATTTGCTTCACTAATAGCAGGAACTAAGGTAACTCCAAGCGACTGGTTGATAAAGCCAGGGAAAAACAACAAGGGCATGACAAAGCCTGTCAACATTCCATATTGTCTTGTAATCAGGGCAGAACTGACTCCTGCCAGAGCCAGACTTTTAGTAATCACGATCGGTTGCATAGCCCGAGAAACCGAAATCACAAAACCATTACCCGTAGTAGGCAATCCGGTCTGTAATAGTTCGATTAGAATATTTTTTCCGCGAAATACTCGACTCCATCTAGGACGAGAAACCTGAAATTTCCTATGTGATATTCTGAACAGAACAATAAAAACAAGTAAGGAACATGCTTCGCCCAATACGCTGCTAAGCACTGCTCCGGCAGCCGCATATTCAATACCCCTAGGAATCAACCACTGTACCAATATATAAGTAAAACTTACCCGCACAATTTGTTCGATAACTTGCGCAAAGGCAATCGGATTCATAGTTTGTCTTCCTCTAAAATAGCCTTTGAGCACCCCAGATACTGCTCCAATAGGTATAATCGGGATCATTGCCATAAATGAATAATACGACCGCGGATCGGTCAAAAAGTAGCGTGAAAATACCTGGCCACCTAAAACCGAGAGAAACACTACAAGGACACTCAAACTTCCCGTTATGACTAAGGATATAATGAGTATCTTTTTTACTTTTGCCCCATCTCTTTGGGCATCTGCTTCCGCGACTAAGCGAGAAATAGCCACCGGCAACCCGATGGTCGTTAAGGTCATCATCAAACCCATAAAGGGCATGACCATCTTTTTTAACCCAATTCCTTCGGGACCTAGAACTCTGGAAAGAACAATTGAATTGCTGAAAACTAAGATCTTGGTTATGAAAGAGGCTACCGTTAAAACAAAGGCCCCTTTGACCAAACTTTGTTTCTTCATAAGGTTAACCTTTCTAAAAACAATGTTTGATCTATGTCTATGTAAGCCTAGGGCATTTCAAAACTATTTTCCGCCAAGTTCTCTAGGAACTCCTACTTACTCGCTTTAATATAGGTCCTATGGGGAGTTGACTAAGCCCCAGCCCCCATAGGAGCCAGACTGCAGGCCAGCTTTTGCGCAAGAAATAGATTAAAAGTAGGATACCAATAATTCGTCCGATATTCAGTGGTATCTCACGAAAGCATAGAAATTCAACTTGATAATCAGCCGTTTTCCTGCAATTGCGGATAACATTGTAAGAAATTGTGGTTAACGGTACAAAGACCAGTGGGAAAAACAAACTATTCGCGATTCCAAACAACCAAAAAGATTTTAAGTTAGGTTCCCAAAGCACAATTGTCGTGAAAAGCGTCAAGAAAACCCCACCAAGGAGCATCGAAAGAAAGCGACGCTCCCTCTTAATATATCGTCCAACAAAATAGTAACTTAGCAAGGTTATTATCGATAGAACAAAATTAAAAAACCCTAACTGAAGTTCATTTTGAGAAAATTCATAGTAGATAAGTATCAACAAAAAGGACATCACGCCTTCCCGCAAGCCACGAAAGAACATAGACCAACTCACTTGTCGCCACTCTGCTCCGATCAAAGCTCTAGCTTGAGTGAAATTACACTGAGGTTTGCGTGTATTAACTACAAATGTTCTCGTAACTGTGGTCGCTAGCATAAAGCAAATTACCATGATGCTGAATACGGCGATATACCCAGTAAAAGTCCCCAAACTTCCAATGATGGCTCCACCGAGTAACGGAGCCACCATGCCCGCTAATGCGCTCGCAACACCATTTAAACCGGAAAATTTATCTCTATTTTGATTATTGGTCCAATCATATGTGGACACGTTATAACCGAAATAATAGAGACCCTGTCCTAAACCCATTAACACTCCGAACCCAGGTGCTAAGAAAGCAATTTTATTTTTTAATAGAAGAACTAATAGAAAGAAACAAACATGAACAAGCAAACCTAAACGAATACTTATGATAATTCCTTTTTGTTTAAACAGATGAGTAGCCATGAAGAAAACAAAGGGCACAGTGGTAAACTGAAATAAATTAAAAACAGCTGCTGTCTCTAGGTTGTGCGAGATTTTCCAGAGATAAATATTGAAGAAAATATTTGATAGACTTACTCCGGTCAAAAACAAAGTATGGACCAATAATAACCTGCTTGCTTGTGAATCAAGAGCAGTGTAATTCTCTGAACTCATCCTTTTGCCCCCCTTTACAAAGCTAAGATTTCACCATTACACGTGCAGGAAACAATGTAGACCTAAGACTATCACAAGGATAAGTCTTAGGTCTAGAATAAACAAGTTATTTAGAGCGCTTGTTCCTTAACAATGTCTACGCCAGCACTCGCTCCAATTCTTGAGGCACCGGCTTCAACCATCTCCAGGACTTGCTGCAGGTTTTTTATGCCACCAGACGCTTTGACGCCCATTTCTGTCCCCACGGTTTGACGCATGAGCGAAATGTCATGCGCATTCGCACCGCCTGACCCAAACCCTGTGCTGGTTTTTACAAAATGTGCACCAGCCTTTTTTGCTAACTTACAGGCTAAGATTTTTTCCTCATCGTTTAAATAACATGTTTCTATGATAACCTTGGTGATTGCTTTAGGATTAGCTTCCCTGGCTGCTTCGACCACTGCTGAAATATCCTGGAAGACATCATCTTCACGACGTTCCTTGAGTGCACCAACATTGATTACCATATCGACTTCCATGGCTCCATTTTTCACAGCCTCTTGGGCCTCAAAGGCTTTAGCAGCCGTTGACGTGCTGCCAAGCGGAAAACCGATAACCGTACAAACTAAGACTGCTGAATCTTTAAGGAGTTTAGCTGCAAGCGGAACATAGGATGGGTTGATGCAAACCGAGGCAAAGCCATACTCTAATGCTTCAGTGCAAAGTTTTGTGATATCTTCTTGAGTAGCTATAGACTTCAAAATGGTATGATCAATTAGTTTAGCTAGTTCGTTTCGAGTCATGGTCATTTTGCTTACCCCTTTAATCTTAACAAATACCTCTTATTTTGATGCGGCAAATGTCAGTTTGTCATTAATATATTGAGCGGCATTGTCTTTATTGATCAGAGTGGTTCCCGCATCAATAAAGGCATCATATGTTTTACCATCCAGAACTCCCAGAGCTGTATCAACCACTGTTTTGCCCAGCAGTTGTGGGTCATTTAAGACAGTTGCGTCATACTTGCCGGTGGGGATTGCTTTAATAGCTTCCATTAGGCCGTCCACACCAACAATTTTTACTTTGCCGGCTAATTGGTTTTGTTCCAGAACTTGCAAAGCACCTAAAGACATATCATCATTATGGGCATAAACCAAGTTTACATCTGGATTGGCTTGGAGTAAATCCTGGAATGCTTTGACAGCTTTAGAACGAGTGTAATCACAATACGGTCCCTGGATAACCTTAATCCCAGGTTCTTTATCTACGGCTAAATGAAAACCGTCACGACGATCCATCATAACCTTGCCGCCAGCATCCCCTTGAAGTTCAATAATTTTACCTTTAGCCTTACCTTCTCCACCTAGTAAGAGCACAGCTTCTTTTCCTGCTAACTCACCCATTTTCTTATTATCCCGACCAACAAATGTAGCAACCTTGCCATCTGTCGGACGATCAACGGTCACCACTGGAATATTTGCTTGTTTAGCAGCGGCAAGTGAAGGCGCAACTGCCGTGGGATTGGAAGGGTTAAGAATTAGAACATTGATTCCTTTGGTGATTAAATCTTGAATGTCTTTATTTTGTTTTTCAATATTATTTTGAGCATCCACATAAACGAGTTTAGCACCCTTGGCTTCTGCTTCAGCCTTCGCTGCATCCATTAAGGATACATAAAATGGTGAATCTAAGGTTACTTGGGAAAATCCGATGACGACTTGTTTAGGAGCATCTTTTGGAGCATTAGTTTCAGCAGTTTTAGCAGCACCACATCCAGCAACCCCTATCAAAACAGACACCATAGTTAATGCTAACAAACCTCGTAATTTTCTCATCCTAAATCCTCCTCTTATTTATTGTCTTCTCAAACAAGAACTTGCCTATTCTAAAGTTTAATAACGCCCCCCCTTTCAAGGTAGGAATATATCAATGAGCATTTTCGCCCATGACAAACTTATTGAGGATTAGGGCAAGCACGATGATCAAACCCATAAAAATTTGCTGATAATAAGATGCCAGCCCAACCAGATTGAATATATTGGTAATAATACTCATTAATAGAACACCAGCAAACGTTCCCACTACCCCACCGACACCGCCAGCTAAACTGGTTCCACCTAGAACAACTGCCGCAATCGCATTAAGTTCTGCCCCACTCGAAGCGGTGGGCTGACCTACCGTTAACCAAGATGTCAGTACTATGCCAGCCAAGCCCGACAGAATCCCGGAAATAACGAACACTGAGATTAGATGTCGATTCACTCGTACACCAGAGAGATGAGCTGCTTCTGGATTTCCTCCTACAGCGAACAAATTTCTACCATAAGGGGTGTATTTTAGCGCAAGCGCTGCCACAATTGTGAGCATAATCCAAACTAATCCACTCACTGGAACTCTACCAATAAACCCAGCCCCTAGAAAACTAAACGATTCGGGCAGACCGTAAATTGGTTGACCATTCGTAACCAACAATGCCAAACCTCGAGCGGAAACCATCATGGCTAACGTGGCAATAAAGGATGGAATACTAAATTTCGTTGATAAAAAACCGCTGACGAAACCTAATCCCCCTCCAGCTGCCAGCGCCAGGATAATCGCCAACGGTATTGACCACCCAGCGGCCAGTAACATGGCTACCACCATACCTGACAGGGCTGCAATAGATCCAACCGAGAGATCGATGCCAGCTACTAGGATGACGAAGGTCATTCCAATCGCCATGATTCCCGTGACAGACGATTGTTGCAGAAGATTTAGAAAATTTTGGATAGTAAAAAACCTTGACGACAAGGTCGATGCAATGATGATAAAAACCACTAATAAAATCAATAAGTTATACTTCCCCAAAAAATAGCCCAAATCTAACGTTCTACTCTTTTTCGCACCAGTGCCAATACTTACATTACTCATAAACTCTTACCCTCCCGTGACCGCACAATGAAGTATGGCGTCATCTCTAAAATCTTCC
Organism: Desulfosporosinus sp. OT; assembly: GCF_000224515.1. Classification (GTDB taxonomy): domain Bacteria; phylum Bacillota; class Desulfitobacteriia; order Desulfitobacteriales; family Desulfitobacteriaceae; genus Desulfosporosinus. The sequence goes on from NZ_AGAF01000278.1 coordinate 71,250, forward strand.
TGCTGAAATTCCCCGGCAATATTACCATTAAACATAACGACCATTCGATCGCACAATTGTACTAGCTCAGCCAATTCTGACGAGGCGACGATAACTCCGAACCCCTTGTCAGATAGACCTTTGATGATTTTGTACACTTCTTCCTTAGCTCCAATGTCAATCCCTTGAGTTGGTTCATCAAAGAGCAAAATATTCGAGTTCTTAAGCAGCCATTTAGCAATAACAACTTTCTGCTGGTTACCACCACTTAAATTCTTCACTGAGGCTCGAATGGAAGGAGTAACTACCATTAATTGTTCAACTTGTTCATTCACATGTTTAAACATTGTTGAATACCTCAATAATCCAAACCAAGTATAGTTCTTAAGTGAGGGAACAACTGCATTTTCCCACACCGATAGGTTTAACAGTAGCCCTTGCGTCTTCCGACTTTCAGGAACCAAGGCAATCCCCTTCTTCATAGCTTCTGCAGGAGATCGGAACTTAACTTTCCCACCATTTATGTACAATTCACCCTTTTGTAAGGGATCCGCTCCATAGATAGCCCGTAAAATTTCAGTCCTCCCAGAGCCGACCAGACCATAAAGACCGAGAATTTCTCCTTTATATAATGAAAGATTGATTGAGGTTAACTTATTAGTGTGAATGTCTTTCATGGTTACAAGTTCTTCTATGGTTGATATAGGAACCTTTGGTTTCTTCTCTTTTGAAAGAGCATGTCCGATGATCAATTCCACTAATTGATCCTGAGTAATCTCTTTTAGCTGTTTCGTGGCAACATATTGGCCGTCTCGTAAGACAGTGACTTTGTCTCCCACTCTGAATAATTCTTCCAAACGATGCGATATATAGATAATACTGATCCCTTTATTCTTCAACTCTTGAATTACCCGTACCAACGTTTCAAACTCTTCGCTCGATAGGGTTGCTGAGGGTTCATCCATAACGATCAGCTTCGCATTAGATGCTAAGGCCTTAGCTAGTTCCACAATCTGTCGATGCCCGATACTTAAGCAACTTACCGGTTCCATAACATCAATCTTAATGCCTAAGCTATCAATTAAGGCACGTGACTTCTTCGTCAGTTCTGCCCAATCTAATAAGTAACGATATTTCCTCGGGTATTTTCCAATGAAGATATTTTCCGCAACGGAAAGGTTGGGTAAGAGAGATAATTCTTGATAGATCACTGCAATTCCCAAGCGATTACTGCTAATAGGGTTCGTGATATTGGCTTGTTTTTGGTCAAATATTATTTCGCCCTCGTCCATAGAATAAACGCCTGCTAGAACTTTCATTAAAGTCGACTTGCCCGCTCCATTAGCCCCTATCAGACAATGTACCTCTCCAGCTTCCACACTCAAATTAACCTTCTTGAGTGCTTGTACTCCTGAAAAGTCTTTGGAAATACCGCGCATTTCCAAGATCAACTTGTTTTCACCCATCGCTTCCTCCCCTTTGCTGAAATCTATACATTTGGTGCATCTGGGGCGCTAATAGTTCATAGGTCTTTTTATATTGTTTAAAATAAAATGAATAAAGTTCATAGTTAGCACGTTCTGGATAAATATCTTCGCCATAACAAACCATCACCTTTGAAGCTTCCAATAAATTCGAATACAATCCTAATCCACTAGCGGAACAAATGGCACATCCTAAAACTCCAGCCTCACTAAAGCTAGGTAGACGAATCGGGAGACCAGTTACATCTGCAATGATTTGAAGCCACAGTCGATTCTTTAATGCTCCCCCACTCGCGATAAGCTGTTGAATTTTAAAGTTTGTTGCTGAAAAGCTTTCCAAAATATTTCTAGTCCCGTAGGCTACGGATTCGAGTAAGGAACGATATAAATGAGCTCGAGTGTGGCTCAAGGTTAATCCCCAAAAGCTCCCTTTAACCAGTGGGTCACGATAAGGAGTTCGATTACCTTGCCAAGTATCCAGAACGACGATCCCTTCTGAACCGGGTGAGATTTTAGCGGCTTCCTCAGCAAGGATTTGATAAGGTTCCTCTCCTGGATGGGTAAACTTGAGATCCGCAGCAAAATGATCTTTGAACCATCTTGTTAATGAACCACAGGACACTTGACCTCCCTCTAGGAGCCACAACCCCTCCACCAAAGCATTAGGATAAGGACCCCATAATCCAGGACGATAAATTGCATCGGGTAGTTGTGCCAAGTGCACAAAGCTAGTACCCATGATAATTCCCATCTGGCCTGGTTCGACTGCTCCCATACCCAAAAGACCAATATGGGCATCGATCCCCCCCTGAAATACCATCACACCCTCTGGGATACCCAGTTCTAAAGCGGTTTCATACTGGATTTTTCCTACAGGCTGACCGACCGGAATAACTTCTATTGGTAATTTGTTCTCATAATCATCTAGACCAATTTCGGTCATAAAATCCGGCGACCACCCCCCCTCTACATCAACGTAATTCCATTTACAAGTAGCCGTACAGCGTGAGGATACCCAACGCCCAGTTAACCGATAATTAAGCCAGTCTTGTTCTTCAACAATCAAACTCGAACGATTGTATAGATCCGAACAATTTTCTTTTAACCAGAGAACCTTAGGAATCATCCACTCCACAGAATCCGACCCACCAGAGTATTGCAGGCGCGAATGTCCTGATTGATTAATTCGTTCAGCCTCTTTGACCGCACGGTTATCCATCCAGAGGATTGCTTGGGTTAGTGGCTGACCAGTGTTATCAACCGCTAGAACTGTGGAAGATGTAGAACAAATGGTTAGACCCTTTATTTGGTTCACATCTTCCACACTCGTCAAACATATTGCTAGTGCATGTTTAAAGGACTGCCACCAACTTTGAGGGTCTTGCTCGGCCCAGCCAGGCTGGGGGTAAGATGTGGGGTATTCAGCAAAGGCCATCTTCACTAAAACACCGAATTGATCAATAACGGCTACCCGAACACCTTGTGTCCCAAAATCAGCTGCGAGCAGCAGCGTAACACTGGCATCCATTTGTAATCCCCTCCTGTGTTCAGGGTAAAAATAAAACTTTATTAAAGAAGAAATCTTTATCCATTAACTTTTTGAAAATCTCTGGTCCCTCATCCAAACTTAGACGATGACTGGTAATCACGTCTGTTTGAAGCTTCCCTTCAGACATTAGCTCTAGGCTATAAGTCCATTCACGTCCTGGAAATGGATTAGAGAAAGAATTCCATGAACCTTTAACAGCTAGCTCATGCCTAAGAATAGTATTGACGGCCTTTTCGCTAAGCTCTAATTTATCGTGAGATATACCTACAAAAACGACTCTAGCTAACTTACCTGCAGAACAGACCGCCTGATTTTGAGCAATACGTGATCCTGCAGTTTCTATCACTAAATTAATACCTTTTCCCCCGGTGAGAGCACTGAGCTTTTCAATCGGGTCTTCTGTGAGACCATTAATGACCTCATCAGCGCCAACATTTTTCGCAACCGCTAATTTATCATCTTTAATATCGACCGCAATAACCCGACTAGCACCCAGGATTTTGGCAAATTGTATGGCAAAGAGTCCAATAGGACCTGCCCCGAATACTGCAACTGTTTCTCCTGAACTTAAGCCACCATTCCAAATGGCATGAATAGCATTGGCCGCCGGGTCTGTCATAGCACCAGCTTCAAATGAAACATTGTCCGGCGTTAATAGCAAATTGCCGACGGGTACATCGACATATTCAGCCATAGCTCCATCACGTCTGGAACCGAAGTAATCGTACGATTCACACAGAGAATAATGCCCAGTTGCACACCACTGGCATGATTTACAAGGAATCAAAGGAGCTACTACGACCCTATCTCCAACCTTCCATGCTCCAGCCTCGTTAACTGCAACAATTTCTCCGCTAAATTCATGACCTACCGTAAGGTTTGGACGGTAAGCACCGAAGACATTCACTCTGCCAATATCCGATCCACAAATTCCTACAGCTTTGACTTTGACCAATACATTACCCGCTTCTAGCTCTGGTATTTCAACATCTTCCACTCGAACATCTCCCGGGGCAAACAACTTAATCGCTTTGATAATCAACATCTCCTAACAGATTATTGTTCATTTTTTAATGTCTAATAGTTCAAGACATTTTTGAGCAGCAACTTCATCAATAAACAGAGTGTTAATATACCTGCCTCTTAAGGCTCCAATGATAGCCTCCGCTTTCTCTTCGCCATTAGCAACACCAATCGTATATTCCTTAGCACTAAGATCTTCTAAGGTAATTCCCACGGTTCGTTGGTTTAATTTCTCATCTGCAATTGTTCCATCTAGGCGAAAATAGCGGGAACAAATGTCTCCAACTGAACCATTGTTCAATAATTCGTCGTATTCTTCATGCTTGAAATATCCAGCCTTAACAAGGATAGATTCTTCAGACACTCGTCCAATACCAAGAAGGGCGATTCGCGCTTCTCGACCTAAATCAAGAGTTTGTTTAACATTAGAATCAGCAACGAGCGCTCTGGCCAACTCTACACTATCGACAATCGCTGGAACGGGTAGCATATATGGCACAGCATGAAAGGCTTGAACAAATCGTTCCATGATGGTTGTCGATTGGGTAGATAGATAGTTCTTAGTAACCCCGCCATTGAGCTGAACAACTTTGATATTTTCTGCCGGGTATTCTTCGAGATGGTTTACTACAAAATGTAAGGTCGTACCCCAAGATACCCCAATCACATCTCCATCATTGACGATCTCACCCAGAAAATTGCTAACAGCACGACCTAAATCATTGCGAATCGCATCAGGGTGATCAACAGTAACAGGTACTACGTAAACTTGTTTCAGATCAAAGTACTCTCGTAAAGTATCCGCTAATTCGTCAACCGATTGCAGGGTATAAACGACTTTGATTTCTACAATGCCCTCTTTATGAGCCTTATCAAGAAGGCGACTTACTTTAGCTTTTGAGATACCTTCAATTTTGGCAATTTCATCTTGTTTATAACCAAACTCATAATACATACGAGCAATTTTAACCAACAATCTGACTATATGCTTCACCTTCTTCCTTATCTCGCATTAATTGGTTTTTTCAGAATAATCTTAGTTGAGTGTATATTCTCTAAAAGTCCTCATATCCCTGCTTGATTTGAAATTAATTTCTTTAGTGTGGAATTAATTTCAATGTACATGATTCCAATAAATAAATAAAAGGCAACTCAGCGAGTTGCCTTTTTAATACTAGTCAGACTTCCATGCCGCTAGCATAACTTTTCGTTTCATACTTTCTGGAAGCATAAGTGCGCCTTAGTTGCACTAACCCCATAGTACAAATTCATCCAATTGGGACTCCCACTACTAAAAGCGGGAATGGTACTTAATACTTTCCTTCGGTAGAGTTAAAACTTCCTTCGCTGCGAAGTTTAACTCTTCATCATTAGCAGGTGCTTTGCTAAGCGTTTTGCCAAGGCCAGCACGGTAAGGGTAGGCGGTAAACCCCACGCCGTTGGGATTACAGAACAATCACAAACATATAAGTTATCATACTCGCTCTTTAAGTTGGAATCAACGATTTCCCCTATCCTTGCCGAGCCACCTGGATGGGCAGAAGTCCAGACAGTACTATACAGTCTCTTCGCTCCAGCATGCAGCAAAATTTCTCTAGCCTTGCTCTCGCCTAACTGCATTCTTTGTTTGTCAGCCTCGCTAAAATTCTTATAAACTTTTCCTCGTTTGATACTACCCCCAAGGCCATCTCTAACTTTAACCATAATCCCCATGGTTCTCTCGTGTTGCCAAACTCGGTTTGGACGTAGTGCTTGGACACTAAACAACTGATAGACAAGTTTGGGCAAGGTAAGGTCCGTGAGAACAAAACCTTCTTCTTCAAAAATCATTCCGGCAGCCATAGGTATCTCCTTCCCTGCCTCGATGCCCTCCGCCAGTCCCTGCACAATCGTGATAGGGTCACAAAAAAATCCTTCACCTGCTTTATTGATTTTACTGGCTTGAAGAATTTGGGCACTTCCAAGTCCTCCGGCAGAAAGCACTATCTTAGAAGCATATATTTTATGGTGTTCGCCTTGTACTGTTGCTTCCACACCTATTGCCTGGTTCTCATTCACAATTACGCGGGTTACTACTGAACAAGTTAGCAGCACCGCACCTGATTCAATTGCATCACTTACATAGCGATTGGCATTCCACAGGGCCTCAGAAGGAAAATGCCCTGGAGCACACAGATCCTGGTAAATAAACTTGTCCAACTTCCCCCATGCTAAACCTAGGTCAACTGCGCTTTGCCGAATTTTATGGGCAGCAGGACCAATTAATTCATCTTTCAGAGGACCTAAGGGCAATTCGCTTCTTAGTTCCTCGACTTCACTGGACAAATCGATACCAAATTTGGCAAACAGTTTCGCCGGTGGGTCGTAAGCTGTTCCGTAGTACAATACTGATGTCCCTCCGGTCCGGATTCCCCTGACCAAGGTCTTACCCTTGCCAATGAACATCATCTCTTTGTTTTTAAGCATTCTGGGTATGTTAATAGAAAGGTCTGCCTGCCCTTTTTCCAGAAGCAGAACCTTCTTGTGCTGTCTGGCCATTTGTCGAGCAACACAGGCCCCTGAAGGACCAGTTCCGACAATTATTACATCCCAAGTTTCTTTTCCTATATTTAAGCTCATCTGCTCATCCCTTTAATTTCCTTAACTCATTCTCAGCTCGTCGTCTAAACGCCGTTCAATCTCTTCATCCGTCAAATCAAATTCACGTGCGAATTCTCTTGCTTGTTCTCTCTGGGCGCAATAATACTGTTTGCGCTGCTCCCTTTTAAGTAATGGATCCTGTTTTCCAGGTCCGAAACTACGCAAGCTGCGATAAATCATATAACTGATCAATGAAGTAACCATAAGCATGAGAATACTTTGAATTGGATCTCCAAAACCAAAACCAATAATCATACTGTTCACCCCGAAAAATAAGTCTTATTCTCCCTTTCATTCTAACAAACGATGAGCCTACTTCCCTCTTTTGAATTACTACTAACGCCACGAGTCTCTCATCATCTTTTCGACTTCATCTTTAATCCGTTTTGTTTCTTCAACATCAATTTCGTACATTCCATTTACAAACTTTAGAGCATCGCCTTCTTTAGCGGTCGCCGGAATATCGCTTTTAGAAATATCTTTCATTGCTTGACCATCGATTTCGACGACCGCAAAGTCACCCTCAAAGCGGTCAATAATGATTGCCATTTAAATCCCCTCCTTTAATTGGGATGTTAGCACGAACTGGCTGCATGGGGTTGAGGCTTGACTTCTCTAAGGGGTGGCAGCATTTACAGGTGGTCTATTAGATGATATTGTCTTGCCTGTTTTCTCAAATTTAATGGTATCTCCATTGGTTGTAGCAACAACCGTTCCATCTTGGTCTGTCCGATACACTTGTACCCCTGCACCGCTTAATTTCTTTAATGTCTTTTGAGCAGGATGCCCATACTCGTTATTAACTCCGACAGATATCACTGCGTATTTAGGCTCAACAGCCTTTAGAAACGCATTTGTGGTTGAACTCGTACTTCCGTGGTGTCCAACCTTTAACACGGTTGCCGTTAAATCTTGCCCGTTTTTCAACATTTCTGCTTCTGAAGCATCTTCCGCATCCCCTGTTAACAAGAAGGAAACCTTACCAAAGGTGATCTTTAAAACAACACTATAGTTATTAAGATCTTCATATTGGTCACTATTGGGTGCTAAAAATACTCCAGTTATACCTGCAACATCGAGCTTGGTGTTAGCTTTAACTCTAATTTTCTTTGCGCCACTTGTATTGACCGCAGTAATAAAATCCTTAAACGTTCTTGTCGTTGAAGTGCCATTTGACATATAAACCTGTTTTGGCGGGAAAATGTTTATGATGGTACCAAGTCCACCAATATGATCTTCATGTGGATGAGTAGCGACTACCGCAGAAAGTTCTTTGACTCCATGGGATTTAAGATAACTTACTACCCCTGGACCGTCCTCAAGATTTCCCCCATCAATAAGAATTGCTTCACCGCTAGGGGTAATCACTAAGATGCTATCCGCCTGACCAACATTTAGAAAATGGACTTGCAGCTGACCACTTTTCCCTGTTTGACTAGTTGCAAGGCTTGGAGTCACCTCCTCTTTCGCTATACCACAACCTGAAAGAACTAATAAAAGCATGATGAGCAGCGGCAAGATAAACCGCCTTTTACGAAATACCAATTAAATAACTCCCCTCAATTTTTGCAACGGGTGCCTGGACACTCCATTCGGACTTCTTCATCTATTGGGTTTCATCCTCGTTTTTCTCAAAAAGAACTACTAATAATGGAGCGTTCATTAATGCCAATGTCCCCCATCCTACAGCGTATTGATTTACATCCAAGGGTTTTGACCTCAAATTCAATCATGGTGACACTCGTGGGGCGATACTCACAATTATAACATTTCTTTTATGGTTTGGAGGTACTGCATTAATCTATCGAAGTTACGACAATAAGCTTCCGGAATAGGGCTTGCAATTAATCCTTGATTTCTTTCAACACGATCAAAGATATTCTAACACGCAATCAAACATTCACAAACTTTGTCGCAATATTCTCGCTGAATGTCCTATCATGCTCCACGAACAGAATAGTTGGTTGGTATTCAAGCAATAGCTCTTCGATTTGTATACGGGAAATCACATCAATATAGTTAAGTGGTTCATCCCAAATATACAGATGCGCTTGTTGGCATAAACTTTTGGCAATCAGCACTTTTTTCTTTTGACCACCACTAAAAGTAGACATATCCTTTTCAAATTGAACTCTAGAAAAACCAAGTTTTCTTAAAATCGATTTAAGAAGGCTTTCGTTGATCTCGTTGTTTATAGCATAGTCAGTTAAATTGCCCTGAAGATGCGATGTATCTTGTGAAACATAGGAGATTTTAAGCTGACTTCCTTTCCTAAAAGTGCCTGTATAGTTTATATTCTTATCACAAATAAGTTTGATAACACTTGATTTTCCTGAGCCGTTTTTGCCCATAAGCGCAATTCGGTCACCTTGCTCAATAGTAAAGTCGATATCTTTGCAAATCATCCTTTCACCATAAAAAATCGAAACACTTTCAAGTTCAGCAAGTCGATTTTTATGATAAGCCAGTTGAGAAAGCTTCAGGCTGTCGGAGTCTTCAACATTTTTAAGAAGTTTAGATTCTTCATCAACAGCAGACTGCTTCCTGCTCTCGATTGACTTGGAACGTTTCATCATTTTAGCGGCTTTATGACCAACATAACCTTTATCTAGCTTGGAACCAGAATTCCTTGTTCCATTTTTTGTTTTTTCCACTTCGTGCGACCAGCTACTCGTTCGTTTGGCAGAATCCGACAAGTGAGTAATGTCTTTCCTAAGCCTTTCGTTTTCTGCAAACTCAAAACTTTCTTGCCTTTGTTTATTTTCCCACCAACTGGAGAAATTGCCTTTTTGGATTTCGATATTGGTCTTATTGATTGAAAGAATATGGTCAACGCAGTTATCCAGAAATGCTCTATCGTGTGATACCAGAATATAACCGCTTTTGGTGTTAAGGTAATCACTGACAAGTTTTCTTGCAGTCATATCCAGGTGATTGGTTGGTTCATCAATCAACAGAAAACTATTTTCCTTCAGAAACAAAGTAGCAAGCAACACTTTCGTTTGTTCGCCGTGGGATAATGAATCAAACGGACGATATAAAATATCCTCAGAAACTTCGAGCAATGAAAGTTCACGCAGCAATTTCCAATGAAGATAGTCGGGAAAAATATCGCTGATGACCTCAAGGGTATCATTTTCCTTGTTTACGACATTGAAAGGAAAATATTCAAAGCGAACATTTGCTGAAATATTACCGCTGTATTCATATTTACCAAGTAACAAATTGAGAAATGTAGTCTTACCTCTACCATTTCTGCCCGTAAACCCCAATTTCCAAGTCGTGTCTATTTGGAAACTCACGTTTTCAAATACATTATCATAACTACCGTCATAAGCAAACGTAAGGTTTGCAACATTTATTAGCGACATAATTTTATCCTCCTGAGCAAAATAATGAGCTGCAAGAAAGTTAATTCTTGCAGCTCATTAATACACAATAAAGCCAGCCCTCTATGAGGTATGGGTAAGATGTATTATTTGAGTGAAAAGAGAGTAACTTTCTTGCATAGGCACAACAAAACGAGCGTTTCAGCCACCATTTCATTATGCTTTGTATAATTAGCAAGAAAAATTACGCATCTTTCCATCTCCAATCTCTAATTGTTAGTTACATTTTAATCTATTTCCCCCAAAAATTCAACTTGGAGAAATTAAAGTGGTTAACCAAAGACAGCTGGATAATAAGTGACCCAGCCTCCGCTTAGATTCTTAACTCGAGTAAATCCGTGTTGAGTTAAAATTCGATAAGCTAAATAGCCGCGTAACCCGATCTCACAGTATACCACGATGTCCTTATCCTTAGGAAGTTCCGCTAAGTGACTGCGCAAGTCATTTATCGGTATATGCAGCGATCCAGGAATAAATTTTGCTCTGCGTTCTTCTTCGTCCCGTACATCAATGATACATAGATCTTGCGCTTTAAGTTTAGTTAGTTCATGCCACTGGATCATCCGAACATCGCCATTAATAATGTTTTCCGCCACGTAGCCGATCATGTTAGCCGGGTCCTTAGCCGATGAAAATGGCGGAGCATAGGCCAGTTCGAGTTCCTGTAAATCATAAACGGTGCCTTGGTGACGGATTACCCCAGCAATGTCATCGATCCGTTTATCAACACCCTGAGCACCGATAGCTTGAGCACCTAGGACTCGACCGTTACTTCGATCAAAGATAAGTTTTATGGATATCCTTGTTGCACCCGGATAATAACCTGCATGAGAATTAGAGTGATTTATCGCTACTTCGAAAGGAATTCCTAATTTAGTGAGCATCTTTTCATTCGCGCCGGTCGCAGCTGCCACTAAATCAAAAACCTTGGCAATAGCAGTACCTTGGGTGCCCTTATACTGACTATTCCGACCAGCGATAACGTCGGCAACAATGCGGCCTTGCTTATTGGCAGGCCCTGCAAGCGGCAAGAGCGCAGGCTGTCCTGTTACGATGTGTTTTACTTCAATGACATCGCCCACAGCATAAATATTAGGATCTGAAGTCTGCAGCCGTTCATTGACTTTGATTCCGCCTAAGTCTCCAATCGTTAGTCCCGCTTCCTTAGCTAATTTAATTTCAGGTTTTACGCCAATGGCCATAATTATTAAATCCGCTTCAATTTCTTCACCGCTCTGGAGCGTAATGACGGTCGTATTATCCTTTTTAACAAAGGATTTTACTCCGTCTTCTAAAATAAGGTTGACTCCTTTATTGAAAATATGCTCATGCAGAATAGCGGCCATTTCAAAATCCAGAGGGGCCATGACTTGATTGCTCATTTCAATAATTGTGGTACTTACCCCCCGGGCGTGAAGATTTTCAGCCATTTCTAAGCCAATAAAACCACCGCCCACGACTGCCGCTGTTTGCGGTTGCTGCTCATCGACATATCGTTTTATCTGATCAATATCCGTTACATTACGTACAACAAGAGCTTCGATATCATCGATTCCGGGAATCGGCGGACGAAGCGGGGCTGCCCCGGGAGAAAGAATCAATTGATCATAGGATTCTCGATAGACTTTGCCATTACTTTCTTGAACTTCGACGACCTTTTCTTCAGGAAAAACACGGGTAACCTCACTAAAGATTCTTACATCAATTAGAAAGCGACTTCTCATTGCTTCAGGCTTAGATACCAGAAGGGCATCCCGCTCATTGATAACTCCGCTGACATAATACGGTAAGCCACAGTTTGCATACGAAATGTGCTCTCCACGTTCAAATATAATTATTTCCGCCTCTTCATCTAAACGGCGTAAGCGTGCTGCAGCGCTGGCCCCTCCAGCAACTCCACCAACAATAAGTACTTTTTTTCCCATTACAAACTTCTCCTTCAGCTAATAAATTTGACATCCGAGTTCTCTAAATTTATGAAAATAATAACATGATTATTGGCATTTGACAATAATCATGTTATCCTTTCTTTTGGGAGCTTATTACAATCGGTCAATTGAAAGGAGAATCTTATGCCTAGGCCAGTAAAATGGAGACGGGTGGAGAATATTCCCGAGAATAAATATTTTGCACCCTGTCCAAAGGGAAAATGTGGCTGCTCTGAGGGAATTGAAGAGATTCAACTTAAAATAGAAGAATTAGAAGCCATGAGGCTTAAGGATATTGAAGAACTCACGCAAGAAGAGTGTTCTGTGAGGATGCAAATTTCCAGACAAACCTTTCAAAATATTATCGATGAGGCCAGAAAAAAGGTCGTAACTGCACTCATGGAAAATAGAGCGATCACTATTGGCGGAGGACACTACACTAAAAATGTCTGCAATTTCAAATGTATTTCCTGCGGAAATGAAACGATCACCACTTATGAGGATCACAGACCTGTGTGCCACCACTGCGGCTCAAATAAAGTCGTGTGTAACCAAAAGCAATGTATTACTCATTGTGAGAGGTAAAGGAGTGCGGCGGCCTTAGGCGTTTCTTTTCCGCTCTAGCAATCAATCCGCGCGAAAAGCACGGCTTTGTAATGGGATTATGCACTTGTGTCGTATTGGTTGGACCTTCACTGGGGCCGATCATTTACGGATTAATCTTACAATTTTTCAGTTGGCGCGCGTTATTCATCATGCTTATTCCAATGGTACTAATTTGCATTGTCAGCGGTGCTGTTTATCTGAGAGGTACAATAGAAATAACAAAACCTAAAATTGATTATCTATCTACCATACTGTCATCAATTGGTTTTGCACTTATTGTATATGGAATGAGCAGAATAGGTTCGAACTTCAATGCGCTGATTACTGCTCTGGTCTTTGCAATAGGAATATTTGCGTTGGTATTATTAGTTGCCCTTTTCTTCATCTATAACAAACTTGTAGGATATTCACGTAGCGTCCCTATGAACTGGAAGCAATTCCCACATATGAAGTGAGTAGTGTTTGATTTGATAACAAAAGGTGAGAAATAATGGCTACAAAGATTCTGTCATTCAGATTAATAAGCTGTCAATCAATGTCAACAAAATAAGAAGGAGCCTCATCTGAAGCCCCTTGAATTTATTATTCAAATAAATGACAGGCAACCCAATGGTTTGGAGAAACCTCTTTCAGCTCTGGTGAATTTAGTTGGCAAGGCTCAAACTCCTTAAAACAACGTGAACAGAAACGGCAGCCTGCGGGCGGATTAATCGGACTGGGCACGTCGCCCTTTAAAATTATGCGTTCTTTTTTCTTCTCCGGATTAATGATTGGAATAGCGGAGAGCAGAGCTTGAGTGTAAGGGTGCAGGGGGTTGGCGTAAAGCTCCTTTTTCGGCGCTATTTCCACCAGCTTGCCCAGATACATGACACCTACCCGGTCGCTAATGTGTTTCACTACGTTTAAACCATGGGCAATAAAGAGGTACGTAAGGCCAAACTCTGCTTTTAAATCATCCAGCAGATTTAAGACCTGGGCCTGAATGGAAACATCCAGAGCGGAAACCGGTTCATCACAAACAATTAGCTTGGGCTCCACCGCGAGTGCTCGAGCAATACCTACACGCTGCCGCTGGCCGCCGGAAAACTCATGCGGATAACGATTGCGCTGGTGCCGGGCTAAGCCCACACAGTTTAAAAGATAAATAACTCGCTCTTCTACTTCACTCATTGGCAGCAAATGATTAATGATAATTGGTTCAGCGATGATATCGCCAACCGTCATTCTGGGGTTTAACGAGGCATACGGATCCTGAAAAATCATCTGGATATCCTTGCAATAGGAACGTCGCTGCTTTTCATTAAGAACAGTCAGTTCTTTTCCTGCGAAAAATATTTTTCCGTTCGTTGGACTGTAAAGATTGACCAGTATTTTGCCCAGAGTTGTTTTTCCACAGCCGGATTCACCAACCAAACCAAAGGCCTCCCCTTTGGCAATGGAAAAGGACACTTCATCCACAGCTTTTAAAATGGAAACAGGCTTACCGAACCAATCAGTCTCCATGGTAAAATGTTTGGAAAGGTCTTGAACCTTCATCAAAACTTCGTTCATTTAGTGCTCAATTCTCCTTCCGAGGCTTTATCATACAGAAAGCAGCGCACCTTATGCCCATCAATCTCTTGAAGCTCCGGCATATCTTTAGTACAGCGTTCCAGGCAACTGTCACAGCGGTCAGAAAAAGGACACCCTGGCGGCATATGCAAAGGGTTGGGAACCATACCCTTGATCATATATAAACGTTGATCACTGTCATCATCGATTTGAGGAATGGATCGCATCAAACCCACTGTATAAGGATGCAGAGGCTGCGCAAACAGGCTCTTCACATCGGCTTCCTCCACAATTTTGCCGCAGTACATCACGATGACACGGTCCGCTGCTTCGGAAACCACACCTAAATCGTGGGTGATCAGCAAAACAGCCATATGAAATTTCTCCCTCATCCGATAAAGCAGCTCCAGAATTTGAGCCTGAATTGTTACGTCAAGTGCCGTAGTCGGTTCGTCGGCAATCAACAGTTCGGGCTCGCAGGAAAGTGCCATAGCGGTCATAACCCGCTGACGCATGCCGCCGCTCATCTGGTGAGGATAGTCGTAAGCACGTTCGGCTGGGGAAGGTATGCCCACCGTATCCAGCATTTCGATAGTACGCGCTAGGGCATCTTTTTTAGAAATCTTCATATGGGTCATGATATTTTCCATGATCTGATCTTTAATACGCCAAACCGGATTTAAAGAAGTCATCGGTTCTTGAAAGATCATGGAAATTTTGTTGCCCCGGATTTTTTGCAGTTCTTTTTGGCTCATCTTAAGCAAATTCTGAGAGTTAAACAAAATTTCTCCGCCGACAATCCTGCCCGGGTTTTGTAATAGTCCCATTATGGAAAGGGATGTTACGCTTTTTCCAGAGCCAGATTCGCCAACAATGGCCAGAATCTCGCCCTTATCTATGCTAAAACTGATATCATCGACTGCCCTAACAGTACCACGTTTCAGTTTAAATTCCGTTCTCAAATTCTTCACTTCCAGTAACATCCTATTCACCGCCCTTATTTTATTCTGGATTTCGGATCGAGTGCATCTCGGAGTCCGTCGCCAAGCAGGTTAAATGCCAAGACAATGATCGTGATGGCAATACCCGGGAAGATCAGTGTGTAGGGTGCTGTGAAAATAAACCCCCTGGCCCTGCCCAGCATATCACCCCACTCGGCATACGGCGGTTGAACGCCCAATCCCAAAAAGCCGAGTGCCGCAGTATCCAGCACGGCTGTGGAGATACCTAGAGTGGCTCGAACGACAATCAGGGAAATGATATTCGGCAAAATGTGCTTGAAAATAATACGACTATCCCTATTGCCGATGACCTTCGCCGCTTGAACGTAGTCATTTTCTTTGACGGAAAGAATACTGCCGCGCACAATGCGCGCATACTCTGGAATCGACACCAAACCAATAGCGATAACCGCTTTGTCTAGTCCCTTGCCCAGCGCCGCCATAAAAGCGATGGCAAGTAAAATGGACGGAATGGCCAGCATCATATCCATGATCCTCATAATGAGCGCATCCGTCCTGCCGCCGCGGTACCCAGCAATGGCACCTAACATAACGCCGATGGAAAGCGAGATCGCCACAGCCGCAACTCCCACAAACAAGGAGATCTTTGTACCGTCAAGAATTCTGCTGAACATGTCCCTGCCCAGTTGATCCGTTCCAAACCAGTGCTCGGCATTCGGCCAGATAAAGCTTTGGGTCATGTCGGAATAATTGGGGTCATACGGCAAAATCTGTTTGCCTAACAATTCGCTCCCCCATACGACCAAGGCAATCAGGGCTAGCAACCCGATGATAAACAGGCCAACGACAGCAGCCTTGTTCTGTTTAAGAGTTTCCCACATTTCTTTTAGCTGCGATTCCGGTTTTTCCACATAGTCTGCAGCCTGTATCAGATTCTCATCTGAATTCGAACTATAACCTTTTTCCATACAAGCTACCCCTCTTTTTTAGAATATTTAATACGCGGATCAAGGAATGCATAGATCACATCGACAATTAAATTTACAAGTACGAAAACAAAAGCGATGAGCAATACAACCCCCTGGACCACAGGAAAGTCCGACTTTAAAATACAGGCCACGGTATAAGCACCGATCCCTGGCCAAGAGAACACCGTTTCAGTCAACACGGCACCGCCAAGTAGGCTGCCGAGCTGGAGCCCAATAACCGTGACAATAGGAATCAATCCGTTGCGCAGGGCATGCTTGCCAATCACCTTACCTTCTGAAATTCCTTTAGCTCTAGCAGTGCGGATATAATCCTGCTGCAAGGTTTCCAACATACTCGAACGAGTCATCCTAGTAATGATGGCCATGGAATACATCGCTAGGGCACACGCCGGTAGAACCAAATGCCGCAAAGCATCTATAAAGGCGTCCATATCACCTGCGATCAGGCTGTCAACCAGATAAAACCCAGTAACATGCCCGGGCTGCAACAGCGGATTGATTCTGCCGCTGGAGGGAAGCCAATGCAATGTACCCGAAAAGAAAATAATCAGCAAAATACCCAGCCAGAAAATTGGCATGGAAACACCGACTAGGGCCAATAACATACCAGCATTATCGAAAATCGAGTTCTTTTTTACCGCAGAAACCACACCAATCAGGATACCGAAAAGGGAAGCAAGAATTATGGAAACCATAGCCAGCTCAATCGTAGCTGGAAAGCGGGAGAAAATCTCTTTAATAACGGGCATTTTGGTATAAAATGAAGTACCCAGATCACCAGTCAAGGCGCCTGAAATAAAATGAAAATATTGCAAGAAGATCGGGTCGTTTAGTCCGTTAGCCTGTCGCCACGCCTCGACGGATATCTGCGTCGCGTGTTGGCCCAAAACAATCGGAGCAGGATCCGGTGAAAACACGCGCATGATGAGAAACACAATAATCGAAACCCCAATCAATACGGGAATTAACATCAAGATTCGTTTAATGATATATTTGAGCATCTGCAACAACCTTTCAACAAAAAACAAAACCGGGAACCGGTTTGAAACCGGTTCTCGGCAGCCTAATTTTAATAAGCAAACTCAAAGTTTAGTCTTTAGATACACCAGCAAACGGCGTAACAGCCGTCATGTGAAAATAGAAATCGTGGATATTCGGTCTGTAGGCACAAAGGGTCTCTGCGTGGGAAATCGGTAGCCATGCAGCATCGGCTGCGGCAATCTTCTCCAACTGGGTGTAGATTGCATTGCGTTCAGCACCGGCAGGAGTTTCCACACCCTTGGCGATTAACTTGTTAAATTCAGGATTTTTATAGAGGGCAACATTCATTGTGGGGTCTTCGTGGGCTAATAGATACATAAAGTTATCCGGATCTCCGTTATCTCCAATCCAGCCATAGAAGCAGATATCATAATCGCCTGCTTTTAATTTTTGCTTATAAGTAGTCCAGTCAAAAGCGTCGATGGTGGCGGTAACGCCAACTTTAGAAAAATAGCCTTGCATGGCTTCGGCAAGTGCCTGTCCATTTGCGGAATTATACGGTCTCGGGTTGGTATAGGTGATTATGTGGACGGAAGTCAAGCCAGCAGCCTTGATCGTCTTGGCAGCAGCCTCTGCATCATAGGAAGCTTGAGCGATACTCTTGTCATAGCCTTCCATAAAGGTTGGTAAAACGGACGTTGCAGGTGCGGAGTAACCTTGATACAGGCTCTTAACCAGTTCCGGAACATTAACAGCCTGAGAAAGAGCTACCCGGAGCTTGGCATCGTTAAAAGGTTTTCTGGAGGTGTTGTAAGCCATATAATTGATATTCATTCCTGGGGCTTGAAATATTTTATTGCCAGCATCAGTGATCTGCTTGACCACCGTGGCATCAATACCATCGATCATATCAGCGTGCAGAGCCGAGAGGACTGGATCCGGCGCTGGTTGACGACGGTGAGTCGGCTAAAGTAGTAATCAACATTTATGAAGACTTTTGAAGTACAATAAAGATTCCACAAAGGTGGAGCCATGCCTGGCTAAAACA
The DNA here is from genome assembly GCF_000224515.1 of Desulfosporosinus sp. OT. GTDB lineage: Bacteria > Bacillota > Desulfitobacteriia > Desulfitobacteriales > Desulfitobacteriaceae > Desulfosporosinus. Next base: position 89,379 of record NZ_AGAF01000278.1, read on the forward strand.
TGGGATGTGAGCCCGGACGGTCTTACTTATACTTTTCATCTGCAGGAGGGCGTGAAATTCCAGGATGGCACCGATTTTAATGCCGATGCTGTGAAATTTAACATTGACCGTCAGCTGCCGCCGCAGGTGACGGAAGACATGACCTACGCATCGTTCGTTTATGGCTCCGTGAAAGATGTCCAGGTTGTGGATAAGAATACCGTTAAAATGAATTTGAACGCTCCTAGCACGCCATTCCTCAATAATCTTGCAATGGTTTTTGCTGCCCCTATAGTAAGTCCCAAGGCTTTGCAGGACAATAAGAACAATGTGAACCAGACACCGGTTGGTACCGGACCGTATAAATTTGTAAAATGGGCGAAGGACGAAAATATTGTTTTAGTCCGCAATGATGAATACTGGGGAACTAAGGCCCTCACCAAGAATGTGATCTTTAAATTTATTAAAGACAACTCCGCTCGCGTAGTAGCCCTGAACAACGGCGAAAAATAATTCTTTCATACCTTATCACTTTGTGCGTTTTCCTTGAATAAATTGCAGATATCGTTAACTTACTTTTCTCATTGCTGCCTGCTGCGAATGCATGGTATAGTATTTTAGTAGTAAACTGGAAGGATGAAGCACATGTTCAACAATATTCTAGACACCATTGGACATACTCCTCTAGTCAGAATCAACAGGTTAAACCCCAAACCACATATTCCACTGTACGCCAAGCTGGAGAGTTTTAACCCGACTGGAAGTATCAAAGACCGTATTGCTTTAAAAATGATTGAGCAGGCAGAAGAAAGCGGCAATCTAACTCGAGATAAAATATTAATTGAGCCTACCTCCGGTAATACGGGGATTGGCCTGGCTATGACAGGCGCAGTAAAAGGGTATGCCGTCGAAATTGTCATGAGCGAGTCGGTTTCCATTGAACGTCGTAAAATGATTGAGGCTTTTGGAGCAAAGATAATCCTGACGGAGGCTTCCCTGGGAACCGACGGAGCCATTAGGAAAGCTAAAGAGCTTTGCCTCAGCCATCCAGGCAAATACTTTATGCCAAACCAGTTTTCCAATGAATACAACAAACTGGCCCATTATTTTACTACAGCGAATGAGATCTGGGAGGATACCCAGGGAAAAGTCACCCATTTTATCTCCGCACTTGGTACATCAGGGACCATCATGGGAGTAGGAATGGGGCTAAAAAGTAGAAATCCTGCTATCCAGATAGTTGAAGCCCATCCTGTCCGAGGCCATTACATTCAAGGACTCAAAAACATGGAGGAGGCAATAGTCCCAGAAATCTACGATCCTACAAAGATTGACCGGACAGTAATGATTGAATCTGAAGCTGCTTTTTCAATGGCCAGAGCCATTGTTTTACAGGAAGGCATCTTTGTCGGCATGAGCAGCGGGGCCGCCATGCTTGCCGCACTGGAATGCATCAAAGATATGAAGGAAGGCTTTGTGGTCGTGCTGTTCTCTGACGGGGGTGAAAAATACCTGAGCACAAATTTATTCAATTCACCAGTCTGATACAATTCCAGCTTCGGAGTTCCTTATTTACATAGTGGTTTACATACTGGAATAACTTAAATGAAATCATTAACCAGGATTTGTAAAATTAGGCTCTCCAAAGAATAAAACAATATAGAATTTTGTCATTTAAAAAGCACCTCCCTACGATGTATCTAACTATTGATACAATCGTAGGGAGATATTTTTAGCACCTCTTTAAGTTTAATTAATACTCAACTCTATTACCAGCTAACGTTCATCAAACTCGCGCTATCTTCAAATCGTTGGAGAACATCCTCCCAGTTTACCAAGTTCCACCATGCCTCGACCCACTTTACTCGCTCGTTTTGATATTTGAGGTAATAAGCATGTTCCCAGACATCGACAATTAAGAGTGGAATAACTCCCCATTGGGTAAGGTTCTGGTGTTTTTCAGCTTGTAAAACTTCTAACTCTTTAAAGAATGGGCTCCAAACTAATAAGGTCCAGCCAGATCCTTCAACAGCCACTGCAGCGGCAGTAAACTGTTTCTTGAAATTATTAAAAGAACCAAAGTCTTCAATGATGCGTTCAGCTAAGCTCCCTTTAGGAGTACTACTACCTCCAGGACGCATATTCTCCCAAAAGAGGGTGTGCAGTAAGTGTCCTGATCCATGAAAAGCCAATTCGTGTTCCCAATGCTTAATTAGGGCGAAATCCCCTTTATCTCTAGCTTCTGCGAGTCTTGCTTCAGTCACATTCAAACTGTCCACATAAGCCTTATGATGGGTATCATGGTGGATTCTTACTGTAGCCTCATAGTAATATGGTTCTAATGCATTATAGGCGTAAGGCAACTCCGGTAATTTAAATGACAACTTAATCGCCTCCTTTTATTAAGAGCTTATTTACAAATAAAATATGTTATTGTGGGGTATATGAAACACACTATGTTTTATCCCGTTGAAAAGTATTGCTTACCCTCTTTATAAAAGGATAACAAAAAAAAATGCCATTATTATGACATTTTTCTTGTATTTAAAATCTATTCTTTAAACTAGAAAAGGCTATTCCTTAGCAAGGCTTCACTCCGAGCTTGTAGCCTACTCCATGTATTGTTCTGATGTAATAGGGATTAGAAACATCCGGCTCAATCTTTTCTCGAAGGCGTTTTACCAGCGAAGTTACGACTGAGGCACTTCCGTAATAGTCCGGATCCCATATTTGGCTAAGGAGTTGTTCTCTAGTAAAGACCTGATCTGGGCGATTAGACAGTAACCAGAGAAGTTCGTATTCCTTGGGAGTTAGATCAACCTCCTGGCCTCCAACCTCGGTAACTCTACTAATAGGATCAATGGTTAGCCCTGGGAGTTTCACGATATTTCGCCCCGTTTCTGGTTGACCCTGTTCTTGAACCCGACGCAATACCGCTTTTATTCGTAAAACAAGTTCTGTGCTATCAAACGGCTTAGTGATATAGTCATCACACCCCAAGATAAGTCCAGAAATCTTATCCTCATAATTTTCCTTAGCCGTTAAAATGATGATGGGGAGATTACTTTCTTTTCTTATTTTACGACAAACTTCAAATCCATCCATCCCAGGCATCATGATATCGAGCAACAGTAGATCTGGCTTGTAGTTATCGCATTCTTTTATAACCTCCGTACCTTGTCCAACGTCTTTTACGCTATAACCTTCCCGAGTCAATAAGATCTGCAAAAATTGCCGAATACTGACATCATCTTCAGCCACTACAATTTTTGTTTCGATGAATAACTACCTCCTTCTCCCAGAACACCAAATACTGCTGAAAAACAGAATTTACTTCCTATTCCTTCCATGCTATCAACCTCTATATCTCCACCCATCAATTTAACCAGTCGATTCGAAATTGTAAGCCCTGTGCCTCCCAATTCCCTTATTTTGGTCTCATCAGGTTGACTAAATCCTTTAACTAGTTTAACAAGCTTATCCTGAGGAATTCCAACACCTGTATCTGATACAATGAATTGTAAACATACCCTACTTTCAACTATCTCTTTAAGATCAACTTTTACAGTCACTTCACCATGATTCGTGAATCTTACGCTATTACCAATTAAATTGGAAAGAACCTGCTTTAACCTTACCGAATCTCCGATGAGATTTTTTGGTATTCTCTGATCCATACTATTAAACCTTACATTGATATTCTTTTGTTTTGCAACAACCTGAAACATATTAACCACTTCATCTAGTGTTGCGCGAATATCAAATGAAACTTGTTCCAAATCAACTTTACCTGCTTGGATTTTAGAATAGTCCAGAATATCATTTAACACTTTCAAAAGTAATTTAGTGGACGACTTTACGATGGTTAGATAGTCCCGTTGTTCTTCTGTTACTTCTGTCATAAGAGTTAAATCAGTCATACTAATGATTCTAGTCATGTACGTACGGATTTCATGGCTCTTATTTTCGAGAAGTTGAGTATTTGCCTCATTACTGCTTTCAACCTCTCCATTCGCTTTGAACACTGGTTTCTCTAAGCAAATCCGTTCTGTAATCTCTTTTCCCATAGGACGAATCACCCCATCATTTTCCTAACCTTTTACTCATAATCGACGATTGCATATAAAAAATGCATGGGTACTAGTACAAATATTCCTCTTTTATCCTTCATTTCCTGCAACAGAAAACAAAATCTATAATAAAAACACGCCACACCACGATGTTGACAGGATGAGGGCGTCAGATTAGCTGCAGCCTCTATGATTCTTGCTGAGCAATGAACTCCGCAAGCTTTCTTTGAAGAACTCTTAGGTCAACTGGTTTAGAAATATAATCGTTACAACCTGCCTGAAAAAACTCCTGAACGTCGTCTTTGAAAGTGCTGGCAGTTTGCATGATCACATGAAGTTCTTTCAGGGCTGAGTTCCCACGAATTCGTTTAAGGGTCGTGATGCCATCCATGACCGGCATTTGAGAGTCTAACAGGATCATACTGAAGCTTTCCGCTCGTAGCATTTCAAGTGCGATCTCTCCGTTTTCGGCGTTTTTGTATTTCAAATTTAACTGGTCAAGACAATGTCCGATCAGTTTCTGGTTCTCTACGTTATCGTCTACCACTAGAATCAGTAATTTACCTACTGCATGCTTCCTTTTTTCTAACTGAAGCCGTTCCATATCAAAATACTTTTTGGGAATCAACGCTAGCATTTCCTTTGCAGAGGAGAACTCCTTCCTAACCTTCTCCATGTCAGAAGGCTTCTTACCCAGTTCAGCATCCATGTCGGAGACCTTCAGACAAACCTCACTCATACGCAGAGTCCCAGTGCTACCTTTCAGGGAATGAGTCAGGAACTGAATGTTTTCCATCACATGATCTACTAGGGCATTCTCCAGCGCTTGTACTCTAACAGCAATATCACTCAGGCAGTCCAGTAGAATCTGAGAGGTTCCCATTTCGACTTCTGCTTTTTCAAGCCATCTTTTCATCATGTCCCTTCCGAAGACCTCCCTGCCTTGGATTACTTGACTGATAAACCCGTATAAGTCAATTTCTTGAGATGTCTTTCCGTATTTCAAAGCGTTAGTGTCCGCCTGAAAACTGACTCTATCCCCGCTACATTCCTTAAGGAAGATGACTGGAAGGAACGAAGTACGAAAATCCTGTTTCAAATCTTTAGCCAATAGCTTCATCTTGCTACTTCCAATAGACTCATACATCAGGATAAGGTCAGCACCAGCAAAAAGAATTCTATCTTTAGTTTTGGAATCGCAAGGAAGTACTTTTACGCTCAAACCATCAAAAGAACACGCTTTAACTATATTCATGACAACTTCCTCTGTCGGTTCATTCCTGTCAACCACAAGGAACATGACCCAACCACTGCTATTCGGTTCGGAAGTAACCAAGTCAGCCGGTTCTCTCTGATCCTGTTTTTGCATTTCCACAGTCCCGACTGGTATTGACACAACAAATTCCGAACCGCTTACAGTACTTCTTTCAACCCTAATTGTCCCCCCCATCAATTCCAACAGGTTTTTCGTAATGGAAAGACCTAGACCAGTCCCGCCATATTTTCTTGCATAAGAAGTTTCCACCTGATCGAAAGGCGAGAAAATGGTTTCCTGTTTTGCCTCTGGGATACCAATACCGGTATCCTCTACAATGATTTCGAGCTGTCCATTTAGGTAGGATACCTGAATGCTCACTCCACCGGACTCGGTGAATTTGAAAGCATTCCCGGTGAGATTAACCAGCACTTGCATGAGACGGTGTTCATCACCAACGATGATTTCAGGAACAGCAGGATTAATATTCACCTCCCAGGAGAGGTGTCGTTCTTGTGATTTAAGAACGAACATTTTCTTAAGGTTTTCCAGCAATTTGTGAATGAAAAAACTGCTTTGTTCAATTACTACCATGCCTGCTTCGATCTTGGAAAACTCTAGGATATTATTGACTAAGCTCAGGAGATGGTCACCGGCATTTATTATGATCTCGAGCTTTTCCAGCTTTTCAGGTTCCTTTTCCTCCTCAAACAAGAGATTGGCAAACCCTAGAATGGAATTGAGAGGTGTACGGATCTCATGGGACATATTTGCCAAAAAACTACTTTTCATGTTATTGGCTAATTCCGCCGCGTTTTTTGCCTCTTTAAGTTCAATTTCATTATAGGTTAATTCACGAATAATCAGGTTATAGGGTTCTACAATCCCGATCTTTACAATAGCCCGGTACATGAGGTAGAAAGAGAGGATTTTAAAGTAATGTCCAACCATATTAAGAATGCCATAGTTATCTGAATAAAGTGTAAAAGACAGTTCTTGCAATATCGTAAAGATCATCGCGGCAATCAGCAAAGTGTAAATCTTTTCATCAAGGTTCCTTCTGTTTTTCCAGAGAAACAAGATTCCTGCCACTAAAGTAAGGCAGATAACGTATTCACTCATGATCTTAAATTCTGTTTGTCCCTGGTTAGCTATAAAACAAACAGGGAATGTCTTCCATATATAGATAGAGGCCATAAGGATCACCGTTATCACCAAATATATTGTCATTATTCCTAGAATCCCAACTCTATTTATAATCTGATTCACTCTACTCGGCCATGCAAATGCAACTAGAAGGGTTAAACTTTCCATATATCGGGCTGCAATCCACAGCTGATTGGCATAAAAGTCGTAGTCTTTAAAAATATTCATTCCCTGATATGATAAGGTATGTAAAAGGTCGATTATCGCAATGAAAAGATAACCAATGCTAATAAATACTAGTGCCTTGTTCTTCATGTATTTGTTGGAATTCCACATAATGAGGAATAGTGTAACAGCAATAATGATGCTAAATAATTCCGCTAATGAATGAAAGAGCAAGTAATTGTCACTTTCTAAAATGTAAAGTCCAGCTATTACAGATACACCGCCAACTAAATGTGCTAGAGTTTTTCTTTTACTCTCCATAAAACACTTCCTTAGGGTAAGATTTAGCCCGATGAAATTCTTGAACATAGCCTCGGACAACAATTTATATAAGGTTCTTAATTTGATAAATGATAATAATAATCCTTCTTTCCCGAAAAATTTAGTTTCTTGCCTTAACAAATTAAAACATTCCTCTAAAACTAAAACAAATCAATTTATTAATCTAAATGGAAAACGAAAATAAGGCCAGAAACAATGTTTCCAGCCTTTACGTGGTAATCAAATTGGGATAACCTCACCTTAGTTTTTTGCCCATTTCTCGACCATATCATAAAATGCGCTTGTTTCAACAGGCTTTGTTAAGTAATCATCCATTCCCGCATTAAGACAGGTTTCCCTTACTCCTTTTAGGGCATTGGCAGTCATGGCGATTATTGGAGTGTGTTTACCTACTTTGTTCTCTAATTGTCTTATTGCTGCTGTCGTTTTGTAACCATCTAATACTGGCATCTGACAATCCATAATAATAACATCAAATTCCTGTTTTTGATAAGCATCAACCGCGGCTTTCCCATCCTCTGCCAAAACAACCTTCCAGCCTTTGCGTATTGAAAACTTTTCAATCACCATCCGAATGATCTCATCATCCTCGACAATTAGAAGTTTTAATGACTTTTGACTACAATTTCCTAAATTATGGCCATCATTTTTAGGACCGTCTTTTTCAACCTCAGGCTTTTCCAATACACAGGTGAAATAAAATGTACAGCCTTCATTCACTTTACTTTCCACCCATATTTCACCATTCATTTTTTCTGTTAACCCCTTGCATATGGCGAGTCCCAGTCCAGTCCCCCCATAATTACGGGTTGTCGAACTGTCTGCTTGACTAAAGCTTTTAAAAAGCTCACTGATTTTATCACGTGTTATTCCAATCCCAGTATCTCTAACCGAAAACTCTAATTTTATTTCTTTGTTACCAAAGTCCGCAACCTTTCGGATTACAAGATCAATTCTACCTTCATGTGTGAACTTCAAAGCATTTCCAATCAAGTTGGATAGAACTTGCCTCAATTTAAAAGAGTCCCCTATGAGATTCTCGGGTACATTACCTTCGATATGCATCTCCAATTCGATCGATTTATTGAGAGCAGCAGGACTGAAAAGCATTTCAAGATTACTAATCAACTCAGTCAATTTAAACGGTACTTTTTCAAGTTTCAGTTTTCCATCTTCAATTTTTGAATAATCAAGGATATCATTAATTACTTTAAGTAGTAACTCTGAAGATGTTATACAAACCTTAATAAAGTGAAATTGCTCTTCATCTAATTGAGACATTTGCAAAAGCTGTAAAATCCCCATAACCCCTGTCATGGGCGTTCTGATCTCATGAGACATATGTGCCAGAAAATTACTCTTGGCTATATTAGCATTTTCGGCGTCTACTTTTGCCTTGACTAGCTCAGCCTCAACCTCACAATGCTCTTGAATCTCTTCCTCTAGTATCGCATTTGTCTCTTCGAGTATAGCATTTGTTTTTACCAGTTGGTTGTTTAAGCTTTTTATTTCATCTTCGGCTTGCTGACGATGGGTAATATCAGCAAAACTCATAAGACTGGCCACTATTTGTCCACTTGTGTCTTTGACCGGAGTTCCAAAAACCTCCAGCAGGACTTTCTTGCCATCTGGATGAACTACGACCATATCATTTACATTACAGCTTTCTCCAGACATGCCCCGAATAATTGGCATTTCTTCATACGGATACGGTTCATTTGTGCCAAGTCTGAAAACTGGAAAAGCGTTAGATAAACTCCCTAAGCTGGTATCATAGGAAAAATCACGACCAATTAATTGTATTGCGCGTTTATTTGTAATAATTTCTTTTGCGGAAGGAACCTCAATCATTGATACCCCTACATTTAAGCTGTTTAGCAGTGTACTCATGAGCTTGTTTTTATTTGCTAAGTCATTTTCTATTCTCGTTCGTTCCGCTATTTCTTCTTCAAGTACGGCATTAGTTTCCTCAAGATTTGCGGTTCTAAAGGCTACAACTTCTGCAAGGTCATTATTCATTTGTTTAAGTTTATCTTCCGCGATTTTTCTAAGAGAAATATCATAAATAGTAGAGCGACTCATAATAAATCTTCCATTTTCATCTTTTATAGTCGTGCCGCTCAAAAGAACTGGAAGAAATGTACCATCTTTATGTTTAATTGTAAATTCCAACTCATTAACTGATTGACTCTTCAAAAACCGTTTAAAACTTTCCATGTAATTTGCTTTAGTGCTTGGGGTTATAAATTCCGCAAACTCCTTACCAAGAACCTCTTCTCTAGAGTATCCTAACCATTTAAGCTCTGTATCGTTGATACGAAGAATCTTTCCATTTTGATCCAAGGAGTGATAACCACAAGGTGCATTTTCATAGAGGTCTCTAATTTCCACCATTGACTTATTTAAACTATCCTCGATCTTCATTCTTTCTGAAATTTCTTCTTCTAAACCTGCATTCAACTCTTCAAGTTGCTGATTAGCTGCTTGCAGTTGTCTCGTTCTCTCAATGACCTTAAGTTCAAGTTTTTTGTTGAGACTAATAATTTCCTCTTCTGCATTGATTCGATCTGTAACATCATGAACAATGGAATATAACAATTTTGTGTCATCTATAATAATGGGGCCACTATAGACTTCCACACTTCTAATTTCCTCATTTGAGAGCTTATGTTTAAAAAAGAACATGTGTCTATTTTCATTTTTGGCTTTATGCATTTCTTCTAACACTTGTTCATGGTTAAGTATATTAATTTGACTTATCTTCATATTCAATAAATCGGTACGTCTATATCCATAAAAATCGCAAGCGGCTGAGTTAGCATCGATAATTTCTCCAGTTTCAGGGTTTATCAGAAGCATAATGGAGTGATTGTTTGTAAATAAACTAGCATATATTGAATCGCATGGGTGTCTATATTCGCGTGAATTTCCCTCGTTATTAATTACAAGGCCATCCGCAGTATTCATAAGCCTCAGTCTCCTTTAATCGATCAAGATTAATTAAAAATTCCAATGGTTGTTCATAAACTTAATATAGCATTATACGGTGTCAATTGTCATACACACACTATGTGTTTTAATAGTTTAATACGCTTTTATTGCTCTGATTGTTATTGCTGTTAATAAAATGATAACAGAAAAAAATGCCATAATAATGACATTCTTCTTGCATTTGAGATCGATTCTATTAAATCATTCTCACTTTATCTTTACATCCTTGGCTCCATCAAAAATAAAGAAATAAGTTAGGCATTACTTGAATAAACTCTAGCCATTTTACCTTAAGGCTTTGTAAAGCCATGTTTATCTTAATTGCCGAATGACCTCTTCGACATCTGGAAGTTGATGTATATCATAAACCTTTATCCACATAACTTTGCCGTCTTCATTGACAATCACATTTGCCCGTTCGGAGAATCCTTCCAATTCACGAAACAAGCCATAGGCTTTGGCGACTGCCCCATGTGGCCAGAAGTCCGAGGGGCAACTTAAGATTGGAAATCTTAAGTTCTTTGGCCCAGGCATTTTTAGAAGGGACAGGATCAACACTTAACCCCAATGGAATTGTACCAAGTGCTCCAAATCGTGCGTAATTTGTTTCTACTACATCTGAAAATTGTCGTTCCCTGCTGTTTCAAGTACCTTTACTAGATTATTTCGGTAATAAACATATACCTATGAGTAGTACTGCTGATAACACAATAAAAATGATTGATGCCTTTGTGTCGCTCATGAGTTCCTCCTCCTTTTATTGCTTACTCGATTTCCTTATGTAAATAGAATTCTACACCAATCGTTTGAATTCCTTCCTAAATTATAATTTATTTTTATTTATAACAATTTTAATACAGTGCCAATTGAGCATAACCCTTTTGGAACCATTGGCTTAAGAACGAAAACTATAAATAGAATCACAGATCCTCGACATAAAAATATCCCGCTGATTGTTCTCAGCGGGATATGTGTTCGTTAGCCTATTCCATATGATTGAGTATATTTTTGATAATAATATGACCTTTTATTCTTTCCCTTTTTTCAACCATTTAGCAACTTCAACGGTTCTTTTCGCTTGATGAAATACAGCATCCTTTACGTCTTCTACCATTTTTCCATCTTTGCCTTGTGTAACAGTGGTACCATAAGGGTTACCCCCTGCTTTAAAAATCGATTCATCTGTATATCCAGGCGAAACAATGATTGCGCCCCAATGCATCATTGAGGTATAGAGACTCTTAACGGTCGCTTCCTGTCCGCCATGAGGATTCTGGGCTGAGGACATGGCACTTACAACCTTATTCATTAGCTTCCCTTTTGACCACAAGCCGCCTTGAAGGTCAATGAACTGTTTCATCTGGGCAGCTAGATTCCCAAAACGTGTTGGAACACTAAAAACAATGGCATCCGCCCAATCTAGATCTTCTGAGGTGGCCTCCGCAATATCTTTTGTCGCTTCTACATTTGCCCTCCAAACTGGATTGTTGTTAATAGCTGCTTCTGGAGCTAGTTCATGCACCTTGAGTATACGAACTTCCGCACCTGCTTCTTGTGCAGCTTCTGCTGCCCACTTAGCCAACTGATAATTGATTCCTGTCATGCTGTAATAAATGACTGCAAATTTAACCTTTTCCATACTTATTCCCCTTTCTGCTATCACGTATAAAGAAAGTCCGGTGAATCATTGTGTTGCCTCTCGGCTTTTCAATTCTCTCCTAGAAATCACCAACTCATCAACTTCAGAGTTACTCATAACGATCGGTGATATCAAAGATATTTTATAATTATTACATTCTACGCCCTTATGTTCAAATCCTTTTTATTTTGTAAGTATTTTTATTATTAATTTTTATATATTTAATTATTCATTAATCTAACATTTACATTTCTATAAGAATCACATGTTGGCATGGAATTCGATTCTCTCTGGGCTATGCTACATACTGAAAAAACTTAAATGATAGTTCAATAATTTGGATTTGCTAAAGATTAGGCTCAGCAGAATTTAGTGCTGAGCCCATTTTGGTTTATTATCCCGCTTTAATTATTTCTTGATCCACCTGAACTATACTGATGGATCAAGTCCAAAATATGTAATCATGAATGTGAAGCAAGAAGAGAAGGTCAATACAAGACTAATATCTCACCTGTTTGCTGAACATGCGATTCTTATTTGACAAATAAAGCAGAATACTCAGTTAAAGTTAAACAATTTCTGACTGAGAATAATATCCTCACCAAGTAATACAACTATCTCTCTTAGACTTTAAGTTACGATGACAAGAGCTATGGAAGGCCAAGGGGTTTCTTGCTGAATATTATTAGTTCAAAACGGTCGGCCATTTAATTAGTGGAAAGAAAATCTAAGAAGCCGTTTCTTAAGTCTAGAGTTAAGGAACTCCTTCCTCGAAAAAGAGTATATCCCTAACGCCAGCCAAATTAGACCAAAACTAATAAAATCAACCCTAGTAAAATCTTCTTTAAACAAGAAAACACCCAGTAGAAGAGCAATGCTAGGCGAAAGATATTGAATAAATCCCAAGGTTGATAAGGGCACACATTTAGCGCCGTGTGCAAATAATAAAAGTGGTATGGCAGTTACTACTCCCGAAAGAACGGCTAATATCAAGACATTCAAAGGTAAAGCAATTAGCGAACTCGTTCCTTCCATTTGTTTATAAACTACGAACCCTAAAGCTACAGGGGCAATCATCATGGTTTCCATGGTTAAACCAATAATAGATGTAAGATTAGACAGTTTCTTAACCAACCCATATAAGCCGAAGGAAATTGCAAGTAAAAGGGCGATCCAAGGAACCTTTCCATATTGAACAGTAATGACAATGACACCTAATAGTCCTAATAACAATGAGAGGATTTGCCATCTATCGATTCGCTCTCTTAATACAATTACACCTAATAAAACAGTAAATAATGGATTAATATAATAGCCTAAACTTGTTTCTATTACATGATTGCTATTAACCGCCCAAATATAAATAAACCAATTAGTAGTGATTAGTAGAGACCCCAAAAATACACCTAATAAGGTTTTTGCGTTAGAAAAAACGTTTTTCAGATCTCTGACCCCGCCAACTATTAAAAGAATCATTGATAGAAATACGAAAGACCATATTATTCGAGAAGCAAGTATTTCACCCGCATCAATTCGCATCAAAGCTTTCCAAAATAACGGAAGAATACCCCACATCGCATAGGACAAAACAGCATAAACAATTCCTTTACGTTCAGATTTTCCACTTAAAGTCCTCATGAGTCTATTCAACAAGAAACATCCCCAATCATAGTTATCAAGTTACATTTAAACAGTAAGATTCAGAAGAATATACTTTCCAATAGCTATACGTTGATATAACCTTCTAAATAAGGCACTGCTTCACCAGACATTTTTACTGTTTCCCCTAAATTCTTACAGTTAAGCTTCCCTCAATTGTTTAAATAATCGGCCACACCGAACAAGGCATTGCTTCGTTGTCTTTATTCTTTTTTGTTATTTGGGTTAAGGTTTTAGCCAAGCGCTGTACGCTTTCAAGTAAAACGGCTTCATTGTGAGTGGTAAAACAGAGGCGAAACTCTTTATCCAAGGTAGGCACTGTATGAAAAGCTGCGCCAGGCACAAAGGAAATCCGGTTTTTTGCAGCTTCCTGGAGGACTCTCTGGGACGTGCCCGCATGTTTTAACTTACACCAAAAGTAAAACCCTCCCTCGGGTATGGTAAAATCAAGATCGTTTGCACAAGAACGCTGGAGAGCTTTTGCCATTGTGTCTCGGCGTTTTTTATATTCCCCCCGTACAGTGGTCAGATGCTCGGCCAGCTTCCCTTCATTTAAAAACATCGTCACAAGCCATTGAGCGATGTTGTTGGTATGCAGGTCAATAAACTGTTTTTCCAGAGCAAGTCTGTTGATTAAAATAGGCGGACCCGCCAGATAGCCTGTACGTAAACCAGGAAATAGAATCTTGGAGAAGGTTCCCAAATAAACGACTCCTCCGTAGGAATCTAAAGCTTTAAGAGCCTGAGGAGGCTGTTCGCCATAACACAAATCACTGTAGGGATCGTCTTCCACTATCACAAGCCGATGACGTTTGGCAAGTTTTATCAAATCTTGGCGCTCTTGTGCAGACATCACCCTGCCTGTCGGGTTTTGATAAGTAGGTATGATATATAACAATTTTGGTCGGTAGCGAATTAGAAAGTCCTCCAACAGCTCTAATGATAATTTTTCCGAGCAAGGCAAGCTTAGAACCCTTGCTCCTGCAGCCTGGAAAACCTGAATAGCACCAATAAACGTTGGCGCTTCCATCACTACATAGTCGCCTGGCTCCACTAAAACTTTGCTAAGTAAATATAACCCTTGTTGGGACCCCGAGAGAGTGAGAATGTTCTCCGTCAAAGCCGGTATGCCCTTCTCGCTCAACATTGTGGCGATTGCCCTTCTCAATGGGTTATAGCCCTCTACGGGAATATGTCCAAAATCGGCTGGGGCGACCCTTCCAATATTGTGGTTAAACAACTCGGTAAAGGTCTCCAGAGGATAAAGGGCTGGATCAGGCATACCTGCGGCCAAAGATATAGTACCATGGGCAGGAGTAGAAACTATATCTCTCAAGATTGACGCCAAAGGGTTTTGAGGATAGGCCGTAAATAATTGGGGCCAGGGAACTTCGGATAAGGACTCAACATCAGGTGCTTGCGCTACATAAGTCCCGCTGCCCACTTTTGTCCATACCAATCCCTGCTGTTCCAACTTTCGATAGGCATTGATAGCCGTTGTACGACTTACAGCAAAGAGGTCAGCCAATTCCCGCTCAGGAGGAAGCTTCATGCCCGAAGGTAGGATTTGCGTTTGGATTTTGTCAGCGATAAGTAAGGCGATTTGCAGATAGAGCGGCTGCTTATCCAAGGTATCCAATCCTGCCCTATTCAAGTATTTGGATATATCCATTTTACACTTCTCCTTGTTTTGTATCCAATTTACATTATATCTATGTAATTGGATATTTACAATATCCTTCCCACTCGTTAAGATTTAAGAAATATTAAAGGCAGGTGGAATTATTATGCAGCGATCAAATCTACTAGCAGGTAAAAGCGAATTAATGGAAGAAGTATGGGTAGCACTCCGCGAGTGTACTCCCGTGGTGCTCGGGGTAGTGCCCTTTGGTATCACCTGCGGGATAATGGGGCTTACGGCAAGAATGTCAGGATTAGAAACTATTTTAATGTCTGTCTTTGTTTTTGCCGGCGCGTCACAGTTCATTGGCATTACCATGCTAGGCGCAGGCGTAACGGGCTGGGGAATTATTATACTTACTACCTTACTGGTGAACTTACGTCATTTGATCATGGGATCATCCTTGGCACCCTATATGACTAGACTGCCGTTTCCTCTTCAAGCACTCTTGGCCTTTTTTTTGACCGATGAAGCCTATGCCTTAACCATTAGCCGAATTCACAAGGCTAGGTACAGTGTACCCTACCAATTGACCGTAAGCACTGTGCTTTATCTGGTATGGGTTTTGGCTACTGGAGCGGGGGTAGTTTTGGGCAGTTACATATCTGACCCCTTAACTTGGGGACTTGATTTTGCCATGCCGGCTACGTTTCTAGTATTGCTAGTACC
>NZ_AGAF01000277.1 GCF_000224515.1 Desulfosporosinus sp. OT
TAATAATTCTAGCTAAAAACGGAATGGACTCATCTTTTAAACCCTCTGGATATCCACTACCGTCATAATGCTCATGATGATATTTGATAATTGGTAATATTTCACGGGCAAATTTTAACTTAGAACAAATTTCTGCACCTCGTTCAGGATGGGATTTCATAATAGACCATTCATCTTCTGTTAGAGAAGAAGGCTTATTTAAGATAGCATCCGGAATACCGATTTTACCTATGTCATGTAAGATAGCTGCCCTCCAGAGATTAACCCTATCCTTATTATCTAGTCCAAGGTATTTTGCAATAGCCATCACATACTTCGCGACCCTTTCCGAGTGTCCATGGGTGTTGGTGTCTTTCGATTCAAGGGTTAGGGTAAGCGTAAAAATAATATTTTGTGACTCATCTAAGGCTAGCAGTGATTCACTGAGATTTCCGTTTGCAATTGAAAGTTCCTGATTTGTTTTCTCAAGTTCATTATTTTGATGTTCAATTGTCTTGCTGCTTATAAAGTCTTTGACTTTTGCATTATAGAGAATTCTTGAAAGAAAAACTGCCAATATCACCAAAACTGTGCCGTTAATATAATGTCCTCTTAATATATTGGGATTAGTTTGTGCATATGTAATCCCTATGATAAAGATCGCATATGAAATAGTATACATAACCATATTGAATATAAGTTTTTGATAATTTAGTATAGCAAAAAGAAAAGAAACAAGAACAAATACAGTTATCTGTCCATTCATATACTGGTCAGCTGTTGAAACAATGGTAGAGCATATTAAAGTTAGATAACTGAAAACAGTAACAAAACGTTGTTTACCCCCAGATTTATGTGAATTAAAACTAATTCCGAAAAAAAACGCTAGTAGTATTGCTATGACATGAAAAAGATGACTATAGAACAATAACCTGTAACCAAAATCCCCTTCTAAGAGTCCTTTATTATAATTTAGATAATCAGTAAGAAGTAGAACCGTCATAACAAAAAGCAATAGAATACTTAAGTTCCTAGAACGTATAAAATTAGTATCAATAAGTTCGCTGTTGAATTGCTTTTTTTGATCTTCAGGAATATTAGTCTTAGGGAATACGATGTTAATCAATGTACTTAACATATTTTCCATCCTTTTCCAGTAAACGACACTATGTGCGATTATGTAACAGAATATTACTGTTAAGTTCTAGATAACAAATTTTTATTCCTGCTTTTTGGTTTAAAACTTCGATTTTCAAATTAATTTGGATTCTTGCAAAAAACCTACTTGTGACATATTGCCGATGATTTTCCCAAAGTATTCTTCTGTCAAATCAGGCCACTCGAAACCAACGCTTTTCAAATAGTTAACTGTTTGTAAAGAGCTGACCTCGAAAGCGGGAGTAAAAGTCAAAGTTCCTTTCACAATTATATCTGTCACAATCCCATTAATGATTTCTTTCCCTTTCTCAGATTGTGATAAGGAAATAACAACATCAGTAAACTCTTTTGGAGGTATACCCTTTATTCTTATACCGTATAACCCCAACATATTTAAGAAATTTTCTATTCTGAGGGTTTTGTGATTAAATAAATGAAATATTAGCAGTTTCGGAGAACTACTCTTTAAGATAGCGATTATTGCCTTTGCACAAGAGTCTACAGGGGTAAATTCAATAAACTCCTCGAAAACATTTTCTGGAAGAAGCATAATTTCAAAGATACTTTTTAGTTTCCTATAAAACGCATTCTCTTCAATATTGTACTGAAATTGCCCATCAGAAATGCGGCCAGTTAAAATTCCTACTCTGAAAATTGTAGCCATTAAACCTTTTTTAACTGCTTCCAATATAAGGCTCTCTGCTTCAAATTTGCTTCTTACGTAAACATTACTTTCGTAGTCCTGACCAATATACAAGTCATTTTCGGTAAAGTCTTTTGAGAATTTTCCCTCACTCATATAATTACCTGAAACACTAATAGTGGAAATAAAACTTAAGTGTTTATTATGTTTTAGGCAAAAATCTACTATTTCTTGTGTACCACCGACGTTTACTCTTTCAAATTCTGAATAAATACCGAAATGTTTAACTATAGCAGCAGAATGGATCACAGATGCTACATTTCCAGCGAGTCTTAGATACTCATCTTCTGAAAGCGCCAATCTTTTCTTGGAAATATCTCCGCGTACCAGAACGATTTTGTCATGAACCAGCTCCATAGAAGCTTGAGGAAAATAAAAGCTAAACAAATTTCTAAACTTTTTTTTAAAGCCCTGCTCTCGCACTAAACAATACACTTTACCGGCATGAGAATTCAAAAGCTCCATAAGGATATGCATCCCTAAAAAGCCTGTCACTCCTGTTAACAAGACATTTCCAGCGTCAACTGTTTCTTGAACAGTATATCTTTTTAGGACATCCAAATTACTCACTGAATTATTCGAATAAGCGTTTTTGATTTGATTCTTAATCAAACATCTCTCTTTTATCACCGCGGAAATCTTCCTAATGGTTGGATATTCGTAAAATTCCTGGGCTGAAATCTTCCAATCATTAGGTAAAGTAGCGGATAATATCTCCAGGATCGCTAATGAATCCCCACCAAGGACAAAAAAATCATCATCGATCCCTACTTTAGGTATTTCCAGAACCTCATTCCATATATCGGCAAGTTTTTGTTCTATTCCATCCCGTGGTGAAACATACGTATGTGGAATACGTTCCTCAACCCAATCAGGGTCTGGTAAGGATTTACGATCCACTTTACCGTTGGGTGTTAACGGAAGATCCGGAAGCCATATAAAACGATTGGGGATCATATAATCTGGTAAGTAATCAGACAAATGCTGTCGCAGCTTAGATAAGGACAGTTCTTCATTACCAACTAAAAAAGCACAGAGGTATGCCCTATCTAAGTTGCCCAGATTGGAGGTAACTATAGCTTGTTTGATACTCTCATTTTTCAGAAGACATTTTTCTATTTCTCCCAGTTCGACACGGAAACCCCTGATTTTTACCTGATTATCGTTTCGTCCGATATGTTCAATTTCACCATTTCTTAACCACTTTCCTATGTCACCTGTTTTATACATTTTTGTCCCAGGAACAAAGGGATTGGGAACAAATCTTTCCTTTGTTAACTCAGGTCTGTTCAGATAACCCCGTGCTACACTGTCCCCGGCAATAAATATATCACCAGACAAGCCAATGGGAACAGGCATCTGATATTTATCCAGAATATAAAACTTGGTATTTCCAATAGGCTTTCCAATGGTGATCTGGTCTGTATCATCAAGTCTCTTTGTTGAAGACCAGATTGTCGTCTCGGTGGGCCCATACATATTAAAGATCTTAGCCTTTGTTATATTTTTTAGATTCAACAATAAAGATTCAGAGAAAACTTCACCACCGACCATTATAAGAGACAAATCATTCAGACTAGTTGAGTTATAATTAAGTATTGCACTCATTCTTGATGGTGTAACCTGTAAAACGTCTACATGGTATCTTACTATCAAATCAGACAACAACGCAGGAGTAACCAGTTCCTCATTATTGGCAATTATCACTTTCATGCCTAAAAGAAGAGGCAAAAATGTTTCGAGGAAGAATATGTCAAAAGACAGGGTGGTCATAGAAACTATTGTCTTATAAGAAAAATCAATTTCCCGAGTAATGGCATGGATGAAATTGCTAATAGCTTTATGCTCGATCATCACACCTTTAGGTAAACCGGTAGACCCTGAAGTATAAATAACATAAGCCAAATCATTTGGTCTAGAGCTACAGGTCAAATCTTCCTTACTACCTTCCAAGACTTCAGGAGTATTAAGATCAATGATTTCTACCTTAGTATTCAAACCGTTATATTTATGACAACAATTAGTCAAGATGAAGTGGCAATCACTATCCCTTAACATATATTCGATTCTCTCCCTGGGATAGCTTGGATCAATAGGCAGATACGCTGCTCCAGCCTTTAAGATGCCCAAAATTCCAATAACCAGATTAAACGACCGTTCAACGCTAAAGCCAACGATCTCCTCTTTTTTGATACCTTTCTTAAGTAAGAATCTAGCCAATTGATTCGATTTACCGTCTATTTCCTTATATGTTAATTCATTGTTTTCAAAAACTAGGGCAATGTGTTCGGGAATTCTGTTAACCTTTTCTTGCAACATATGGATAAAGGTTCTTTCTGGTATGAATTTCATTTCTGTTTGGTTAAATTTATTAAGAATCAGCTGCTGTTCTGAAATAGACAGCATATTAAGTTTACCTATACTTTGGTCAGGGTTTTTTATACCATCTTGAATTAGATTTATCACAGAATTATTGATTTCTTGAATCTCATCTTCGTTTAGAACCTCTATTGAGTAATCATAATCCAGATGAAATAAGCCTTTGTTTTCCATATCATTGATATTTATGCGTAAAGCATTGACCTCTTGACCATTGAAGTGAGTATCTAATTCAAATTCAGTTTGAGTTGCATCAAGATTGGCATTAAGAAATGTCAGTGTAAAATCAAATAATTCATTTTTTACGTTATGTATTTCACGGTAATCCTTGAGGAGATTAACAGAAGGGTAGCTACTGTACCTCAACATTTTGAGCCATTCCATACTTAAATAATTCAAATAACTGTTAAAGCTTAATGAAGGATTCAATTCAATTATAAAGGGTAAATTATTAAAAAATGCTCCTATGGTATTTTTATCTTTAAGAGTAGCTCTATTTATAACAGTAGTACCGATAACAACCTGTTCTCTCCCCTCTTTCTTCCAGAAATATATTGACAAAGCCGAACAGAATATAATAAATGGTGAAATCTTGTACTCGATACACACATCATTTATCTTTGAAGAGATTTCCATCGGTAAACAGTAACTCTTTCTTCTAGCTTCAAGACTATTGAAACTTCTCTTCTTAAACAAAGTGGTATAAGGCACCTTTTTAATTATCGTATTCCAAAAATCCTTGTCATTAAAAAACCTTGGCGAAGACAAGTACTTTTGTTCCTTAATTATATGTTCAGCATAAGAGTGTTCAATCTTCAACTTCGGACCCATTTCATTGAATAAACAGTAATAATTCTCTACAACTTGATTAATTAATAGAATAATTGACCAGAAATCACCAGTAATATGGTGGCATTTTATAAATATACCACCTTCTTCGAGAAACTTTACCATAGCAAAATAACAAAGGTTACAATCATAAAATGGGAATGCTGTCATAGTGGCATTTTGCGCCCACTTATAATAATCTTCTAAACCCTTAGTATAACTAAAGTCCAGCAATTCGAAGGTTTGCTCATTGTATTCTGCAAAATACTGAACTGTTTCATTAGACTCATTTGTTAGCCGAGTACGCAGGGCATCATTTTGTAGAATAACCAGGTTAATTGCATTATTTAATAGATGGTAGTCCAGTTGGCCTTTCATTCGGATTGTAATTCCTAAATTTACGTAACTCGTTTTAGGGTAAAACTTTTCTATAATTGAAATAGCATTCTGGGCACTAGTCAGAGGATAGGTGTGTGTCTCTTTTTTCATTCTAATCCCACCTTGCGTACTATTGATCTAAATCAAGTCTTTTAACTTAAAATCAATGTATTAAAGCTGTTATTAGATTGTCGCACTATTCCCAATTCGACAGGGTATACTTGTTCCACTATAGCTAAACGTTAAGACTTCAGATAGAGACTTTACCCTACCTGAAGTTTACGAAGAACATTTGATTAATAATTTCTTTATATTCTGTTATTGAAAAACAGGTGTAATAAATCAAGCTATTGAAAAATCCTGACAATAAATAAAGTAATTAAAAAGTGAGCCGCCGAGAGTAAATGCTTTGTTGTTTTGAGCTTATATTATCCCAATTTTTTTTTATCTACTTTTCCAATAGGGCTTTTTGGTAAGCTATCTAAAATCACCACTTGCCTTGGGCATTTATAATTTGCTAAATGTTTACGACAATATAGTATAAATTCTTTAGGTTCTGCAGTGGCACCAGGTTTTAATACAATAAAAGCCTTTGGTATTTCACCCCTGTCTTTGTCAGGGATTCCAATCACTGCTGCTTCTAAAATTAGTGAATGATAAGAAAGGCATTGCTCTATTTCACTGGGATAGACACTCATACCCCCTACTAGAATCATATCTTTCTTTCTTCCAATGATATATACATAACCGTCTTCATCCATCTTGACTAAATCTTCGGTGTGGAACCACCCACCCCTCAGAGCTTCAGCATTTGCCTCGGGAAGGTTTAAATAACCCTGCATTACACTAGGACCTTGTACACATAATTCTCCGATTTCTCCCTGAGGAAGTTCTTGATCATTCTCATTGACAATTTTTATTTTAACACCTTCCAAAACGGGTCCTACTGAACCAGGTTTATAAACCGCAGGGTGCCCGACACAAGAAATAGCCTCGGTTGGACCACTTCCTTCGGTTAAGGTGACACCGTATTTCTCCATGAATACTTTCGTGACTTCTAGAGGGAGAGGTGCTCCTCCGCTAATGCAAACTCTTAAGGAGGAGATGTTATAGTTCTGATCTTTGGCAAGAACAGCTAACAGAGCTGAAAACATAGCTGGTGCAGCAGAAAAGAAACTTATTTTTTTCGCAGTTATTTCATTTAAAACAGCGCTTGGTATGAATCGAGGTAAAATTGTAACATTCCCACCCAAACAAATTGGCATTAGCATATTTGTTAATTGAGAAAAAATATGAGCAAGGGGAATAACACATAAATTATGGTCTTCAATTCTCAGATCCATTCTTGTGATTAAGGCTTTGGTAAGAAATATAAGATTTCCGTGGGAGAAGAGAGCTCCTTTTGGACTGCCACTTGTACCGGAGGTATAGAGGCAGGCTGCTAAATCGTTTTCTTCTACATTCATTTCAACTGGATCTGCCTCTTTGTTGAGAAGATCTGCAAAAGGAATAATGTTTTTTTCTTTAGTGCCTCCGATTGCAATAATTTTTAAATCGGATATCTCAACTCTTATATTTTCAATCATGGGTAGTAATTCCTTATTTATTACTAGGAATTTAATTTTAGCATCCTTTAAGATATATCGTATTTCATCTTCTTTGTATAAGGGATTCAATGGTACCACAATGCCTGCTGCTCGAAGAATCGCAAAATATATTCGAACAAAATCAGGACAATTTTCAAGGATGACAGCAACTTTATCACTAGATCTTAGCCCCAATTCGATAAGTCCTTGAGCAAGATTATTTACTTCCTTGTCTAATTGACTGTATGTAATTATATTATCTTCATAATGGACAACTACTTTATTAGGAAAAGCTTGAGCATTTTTACTCAGGAATTTATCAATAGCCTTATTTTGTTCCACTATTTATCTCTCCTAATCTTTTACTATCCTGGATGATTTTAATTAAATCTCCAATAGTTCGAATTTTAATAAGCTCTTCATCACTTATAGTCACTTCAAATTCATCCTCCAAAGCATTAACCATGACTGGAATGTCAAATGAGTCTGCACCTAGGTCATCAATTATTCTTGTTTGTTCATTTAGCTCTCCTTCATAGATAAATTGCTGATCGATAATTACTTTAATTCTTGCCAACATCATCTTTGTTCCTCCTAATTTAAGGTAAAAATAAAGGAATGCTTTTTTAATTCTAAATAGATTATAAATGTAGGCAAAGGAATTTAATATAAAAAGTTTGCTACTTATTTACAATGTTCAAATATCTATAGCTAACCTCGAAGGAAATCTCAAATATGAGTTAGACTGTGTCTACAATTTAAGGCCCCATTTTGAATGAATATTGTCTATAAAGTTTGCTCAGGTGATCATCCCAAAAACAAACTTTGCCAACCTTTAGAGTACTGATCAGACACTATTTCATGCTTTTCCGTCCCATTCATAGAGTCAAAGGCCTGTCTAACTACCTTACTAATCGCCTTATAGCCCTCACTCAGTAATCCCATTTATTGTAATTCACTATTTTGGGATTATTAGAGGTGATCCCATTCGGAAAATGCACCTGAAAAGTGCTGCCTTCTCCAAGTTTGCTGAATACTTGAATCTGTCCCCTATGTTCACTAGCAATCCAGGCTGCAATAGCTAGTCCTAGACCTGTTCCACCTTGTTTTCGCGAACGGGCTTTATCAATCCTGTAAAATCTCCTAAAAATCTTTTCCTTCTCAGAATCATCAATACCTATCCCGCTATCCGTCACGGATATTTCAATAGAATTTTGTATGATGCACATTTTCAAGCTGACATTTCCGCCTGCAGGTGTATATTTATAAGCATTATCAAGGAAGTTGCTTACCAGCTGTCTTATCAGAACTTCATCACTATGATTATTACATTAGACGCTATATCTGATGTGAATATAAGGTTCTTACTACGAAGCAGAGGCTCAAAACGAGAGACAAGTTGGGTCAAAAGATCCGATAGATTAAATTTGTTATGTTTAAACTGAATTTCACGCGCATCAATCCGGGCAATAAACAGCAAATTATTGATCAGCTTACCCATATTCTCGGTTTCACTGTAAGCATTTTGCAGCCAATCACTATTATCTTTAATACTGCTGTAAAAGAAGGTTTTTCTTACTTCTCAGTTGGCTCAAGTTGAAATTTATACAAAAAACACCGGAAATTGATGACGCGGTAATCATAAAAGTATTAAACAACAGAAAACCGCCCTTTAATCGGATAATCCAACGGATCAAAAGGCGGTCATTCAGGAATATGTTGACACTATAAATCCTTTTCTTTACTGGTACTAAAAAACTTGATATTGAGATCACTGTTAAATTCGATATGTTAGGTGTACCAATGGTGGAGGCGAAGCGTACTTATTCAAACCCTCGATATCATAGTTTTTTTAAATTTTTTATTCCACTTAGACTTTTAGGGATTTGGGTGCTCTTTAATCAATTGGTTGCCCCTTTTTGATATTCCTAAAAACAATTATGAGAGTATAATCACAATTAACTCTGAATTTTATTATCATTCTTAAAGCGAAAAGGAGCACTGTCTCAATGTTCTTGTTCTATTAAGAAGGTTTTATTTAATACGAATAGATTTGATATTGGAACAAATTTATGATGAGTAAGGCATTCCTTTTAAGAACCAATCATAATTGTTTTTTGCATCAAACAGGTCAATCTGCTTTGTTTTGACCGCATTTTCTTGAACTTGATAATTATTCGTCGCTGTATCCATCTCCGACTGTGTAATCATACCGAGGCTCATCCGAACCTGAGCCTCAGAAAGTGCCACTTTTTCTTCTGTTAGGTCCTGCTCTGCGAGGCACAGATCGCTTTGCTTTTTGGCGATATCATTAATGATCGAATGATAGGTTGTCTCAAACTCTTGCTCTAACTGGGTTAGCTCCAAGTTTGCATTCATTAAATTATAATTTGCTTCTTTATACTGATATGATGAAAGGCCGTGATCCTTCTGTGCCTGTTCAAGATCAGATT
The DNA here is from genome assembly GCF_000224515.1 of Desulfosporosinus sp. OT. Taxonomy (GTDB): domain Bacteria; phylum Bacillota; class Desulfitobacteriia; order Desulfitobacteriales; family Desulfitobacteriaceae; genus Desulfosporosinus. Next base: position 9,465 of record NZ_AGAF01000277.1, read on the forward strand.
GTAAGATCACAATCTCATATTTTTTTATTGCTATCGTATAACTAGACTCAAGAGCCTTCTTTAGATCAGAGTCTTGATCTTCGGGAGTAAATGCTTCATTTAAGATCGGGACAGTTCCTATTTCCGGGTACTTCTCAAAGCTAAACAGATTTTTTAGATCGCCCTTATATGAATCCCTCTGAAAATGAACACTTTCCAGTTGATTTTGTAAATCAATTAACTTATTTATATTGTCGTTGACAGTCGTAAAGGGTATTAAGCCCAGTTGCTCTTTTGATTTCAGGACATGTTAATCCCCATTCCGCCGCTGTCGCAGGCGGCACAAATAGTTATGAAAAATGGTGTGCGACTTTCACCAAAATGCTATCATTTTCGAAGAACTTTGCAGACCATGATTTAGTTATTAACTGATTCCTGGACTACTACAACCGGCGTTTTTTTCTTCTTAAACACTCCTTTAAGGTCATCCAACAGTGTATAGACTACCGGTACAACTAAGAGTGTTAAGAAAGTTGAAGAAATTAGCCCGCCAATAATTGTATAAGCCATAGGGATACGTGATTCAGCTCCCGTGCCTGTCGATAGCGCTGTAGGAAGCATACCAAAAATCATTGCTAAAGTCGTCATAATTATAGGCCGAAATCGTGTGGAACCTGCCTGAAGTATCGCCTTATTTCTTTCTTCTCCCTCGCTCCGTCTTTGCTTTGTAAAATCAATTAATAGAATCGCATTTTTCGTTACTAATCCCATTAACATGATAATCCCGATAAATGCCATCATACTTAAGTTGCTTCCTGACAGAAATAGTGCCAGTAGTGCTCCTATAATAGCGAATGGCAAAGAGAATAAAATAGCAAATGGATCTACAAAACTTTCAAACTGTGCTGCTAAGATCAAGAAAATGAATAAAATCCCCATTAATAATGCTGTAATTAAGCTTGACATACTTTCGGACAACATTTCCTGAGATCCGGCAGCTGTTTGGCTTACTCCAGCCGGCATATTTTCTTCGCTGTTCAATCTCTCATTAAACATGGTATTAAAACTACCGGTTGAAACTCCAACTAAATTTGCAGTCACCTGAATCTCTCTTTCTTTGTCATATCTGTTAATAGTAGTCGAACCTGTGGTAAAGACTTGCTTAGTTACCTGATCGAGAGGGATCAGTCGATTATTTGTCCCTGGCACATAAATTCCTTTCAAGCTGTCAAAATCCGTTCTCTGATTATCTTGAAGTAACACCTTAACGTTGTAGCGATCCTTTTCTGTTTCATAATGGCTTACAACAGAACCATTAAATAATGTTCCCAGTGTATTTGCAACAACAACTGGACTAACCCCTAGATCGGCAGCTCGATCACGATCCACCTCAAGCTTTGCTTCCGCTTTTCCAGCCTTATAGTCCATACTGACATCAACAGTCCCAGGAATTTGTTTGAAGATCTTCTCAGCTCTCTGCGTATATTCTAAAAGATGACTAAAGTCGTTACCTTTAAAATGTAACTGAACGTCCTTTCCTGACATAACGCTTGAACCTGTGCTGACAGAAATATTGATTCCCGGAATCTTCTTCAAGTCCTCACGCATTTTATTGCCGACTTCACTCAAGCTTTCAGTTCTATCCTTCTTATCGGGTAACTTTGCTATAATTTTGATTTCCCCTGTTGTAACTGTTGAGTATAAGTACTGCACTTCAGAATACGCACCAAGAATTCTCTCCATTTGTTTGGTCGTCTTAGCAGCACTCTCGAGTGTTGTTCCTCCATCGGGCTCCGCTGTAATTGTGATCTTTCCGTTGTCTGTTGTCTCCATAAAACTAGTTCCAATACTGGAAAGAAGAGTTAAGCTAGCAAAGAACATGGCCAAAGCAATAAATACAGTTTTTTTCCTGTGCCGCAAGGCTACTTTGAGTATTCTAGTATATACTTTGGCAAGTATGTCAAATAAATGATTGAACCATAATAAGAGCCTCCCCAGAATACCTGGTTTTTTATTTGTATCACCTGTTTCTCTTTTAAGATATCTGGACGACAACATCGGGACTAAGGTAAAGGAGACAAATAACGAGACTAATACGCTGGCAGCAACGGTAATGCCAAATTGCTTGAAGTATGATCCAATCATTCCATTAACCAAGGAAATGGGAAGAAATACCGCGACAACTGCAAACGTCGTAGCCATTACTGCAAGTCCAATCTCGCTTGTTCCGTCTTTAGCTGCTTGTATCGCAGATTTACCCATATTTAAGTGCCTCACGATATTTTCTATGACTACAATCGCATCGTCGATGAGCAATCCAACTGCTAAGGAAAGACCCATTAAGGACATGGTGTTAAGTGAAAAATTCATTATTTTCATTGCTGCAAAGGTCGTGATAATCGATGTTGGCAGTGCAATTGCACTGATGGCTGTACTGCCCCAATTTCGAAGGAATAAGAATACAACAATAACCGCTAGCATACACCCTTCAAGCATCGTTTTCTTAACTTCATCCACCGATTCTTGAATGGTCAGCGAATTGTCACTTACAATATCAATTTTCACACCTTCAGGCAGCGACGTCTGGAGTTTTGAAATTTCTGCTTTAAGATCACTTGCAACTTGTGTTGTATTTTCCCCAGATTGTTTGACTATTTCAATGCCAATAGTCTCTTTGCCCTTATAATAAGAAATGCTGCTTCGATCCTCAATACCATCTTCCACTTGGGCGATGTCCTTGATTCGTATTTCGGTTCCGTTACGATTAGCGACTAAAACATTTAAGAAATCATTGACTTCTTTTATCGTACCATCAGTCCGTAAGGAAACCTCTTTTTCTCCGTTAGAAACTTTTCCGCTTGACATATCTACGTTGTCGCTTTGAAGACTAGCTGTTATTTCCGAAGTTGTTAGATTAAGAGACGTCATTTTTTCTTTATCCAGCAGGATATGAATTTCCCGTTCTTGTCCACCATAGGTTGTGATAGACCCCACGCCTTTAACCGTATTTAATCGTTTTACGATATCATCTTCAACGACCTGAGATAAATCCTTATTCGAAAGAGGTCCGGTGACAACGAGTGATAGAATTGATTCCGCACTAAAGTCAAACTTTTGAATAATCGGTTCATCAATATCATCTGGCAATGCAGCTCGAATTCCGTCTATTTTATCCTTGACATCTTGGGCTGCCACATCGATTGACTTATCACTATCAAATTCAATGGTAGTCTGCGAAGAACCTTCTGTAATGGTAGAGGAAATATGGCTCACTCCTGAAATCTGTCCGACTGCTTCCTCTACTTTTTTAGTTACCTTTGATTCGAGCTGTTCAGCTGAAGCTCCCGACTGGGTAATAGAAATAGCTACAATAGGGATATCTGTGTCAGGATATTGATTAATGGGTAACCCCATATAGCTCACTAAACCTACTGCGACCAAAGCAATCATTACCACAATGGCAAATACAGGCCTTTTTATACTGAGATTTGCTAAAAACATAAGGTTTATCCCCCTATTCCGTTACTACTGAGACTGTATCGCCATCTTGGATTGTATTTACATTTGTAATGATTACGCTGTCCTCTTCTTCTAAGCCATCTTTAATCTCTACCAAACCATTTGTGATTTCCCCAATACTAACAATATGTTTACGAGCGATCCCTTCATCGTTCACAAAAACCGTATAATCTCCTTGAGTACCACTTAAGGCATCGGTTGGGACTGAAAGCACTTCTTCCTTCTGGTTACCCACAATCTCAACGTTGGCATAAATACCCGGTTTTAGTGATTGATCTGGATTATCAACCAGAACTTTGCATTTAAAAACCCTTGATGAAATATCTGCAGATACTTCAATACTGTTAATTATCCCATCATATTCTTTGACTTGATCCACTCCAACTTTTACTTTGGCACTTTGTCCTAACTTTAAAGAACTAATTTCGTTTTGATCTACCTCAATTACGGCATAGATAGGTGATATATTCTTAACCTTTCCTAAAGTAGTTCCCATGTTGGCATATTGTCCTATACTGACACTTTTCTCATCAATAACGCCTGAAATTGGAGCGGTAATCGTCGTATTTACCAACGATTCTTGCAAAATTTTTAAATCTATCTGTGCAGTATTCAGAGCAGCTTTTGTTGATTCTACACTATTCTTAGCTTTTTTTAACGTTGTTTCTGCAGCTTCTAAGTCAACCTTGGAAATTGCCCGCTGATCAAAAAGCGTTTTTGATCTATCATAGGAAATCTGTGCATCTTCCAAAGTCAATTGATTTGCCTCTAAACTTAATTGTGAAGATAGTATCTTACTCTCCGACGATTCAATATTATTTTTAATATCCTGATCATCTAATTTGATTAATGTATTCCCTTGGGATACATAATCGCCATTCTCAAACATGACCTGTACTACCTTACCGCTAATTTTTCCAGCTATAATTCCTTCTTTAGATGCTTCTAATGAAGCCTTATATGTAAGGGTCGAATCCTTGGCAACATACTTTGCTTGAGCGACTTTGACAGAAACATTATTAGAAGAAGTAATTTTAGCAACTGGGGTTGTCTTTTTCCCCTTAACCATAGTGACTCCAGCAACAAAAACGAGCACAACAACTAGGATTATAATTATTCTCTTTTTAGACAATTTTAAATCCTCCTCAAGTAATTCAGATTTATGCTATATAACCTGTTCTTTTTACATTCGCGTTGGTTTTCAGCCCTCTTACCTTCGAGTGATATTTTATACCCCCTATCTTTTTATTTATTATTTGGTATAATACATTGTAATTAATTAACTATTATTTATAGTAAATATTTATTTACTATAAATAATAGTTAACTATAAGACAATTGTCAATCGCCCTATTTAATTCTTCACAAATTATTCACAGGGAGGTAATTTTTATGATAGAAGAACTTGAATTAAATGAGATCGCAAAAAAGATGTCCAATTTAGTTCCCTTATTTGCAAGAAGGCTTTTAAGACCATTAGAACAAGAAGCAAAAAATCTCACGAGTCCAGTACACATGCACACAATGACTGTTCTATGTGAAAAAGAATATTTTACTATGACGGAACTCTCCAACGAAATGACTATGTCAAAGCAACAAATGACTCCTATCATTGATAAATTAGTAGCAAATGGATATGTGCAAAGAAAACATGATACTATCGATAGAAGGTCAATAAAGATTTGCCTTACTTCGGTTGGTATAGATTTCCTTAATAACATAAATAATGAAGTAACCAACATCTTGAAAAAGAAAATCGAATGTTTGGATACGGATGACTTAGCTTCTTTAAATGATGCTTTGGATAACCTCTTTAGGATCATAAATAAAATTCCAAAATAGGTTTTCCAAATAACTCTTGTATCTGCTCCTGCTCCTTATAATGCTGATGCGAACAAAGTTAAAAACACTGAAAAAGTCCTAGTCTACAAAGGCCACCTTGAAGTAAAAACAAGGTGGCCTTTTCTATTCGGAGTGAGATTTGATGCAAAAAAGCCCTGAGGCATACATTTTCATGTGCCTCAAGGCTTCCGTTTTTATGTATCTCCACCACATTCGAGGGTTTGATTGGTGGAGGCGAGGCGGTACTGCTGGTACACCTAACAAAATCCTGTTAACTCTATTATTCCATTTACCCATTTTTCAGAAGTTAAACCCCAACAGAAATCACTTGCCCATTTCCAAGATAACCTTGAGTTCAAGGAAGTCACTCCTCCAGCAGATAAATCTGAAATAGGTACAGTTTTACCAATGCGGAGTTGTTTGACAGCAATAAAAATATACCTTAAAATTTGCGTCCTATAAAAAGGGTGCTGTTAAACACCAGCATCTATCAGTGACACTGGTGCTATTGTTTATTGAACTTGTACCCAAATATGTTATACGATGTTCGGATCAAATTGGTAATAAATCAGTACTTGTACTTTTCAATTTTTAGCCCCATATTGCAAAATTCTGATGCTCCTGATAGATCTGGGAAAAGTGTCAAGTGATTTATGTTCATTCTATTCAGCGCTTTTAGTGTGGTAGCTCTTTCAGTGTTAGGTAGCGTCAACTTTAGTAAAATAATCTTTCTATATCCACTAAAATTTTCACTTACCCACTTCTCCATATCTATTCCTGTTGGAGACTTTGTAAATAGACCACTCTGGTTAACCAGCCTTGCGTTTTCATCAGACAAAGGCTTTATATACTTAACAACTAAATCATCTTCACTGGTTCTGGGGTTATTGCTTACTAACTCACCATTTTTCAAAACTATCGATTTTTGAGTAAGCCCATAGATAGCCCTTTTATCTTGCTCGTTAATATCTTCCCAGAAAGCAAAGTATGCTGCAACGAATGGTGAGGTTGTCCAGTCAAGAAGCGGAGTGGCAAGGCCGTTGTGCTGTCCTAGTGCCCACCAATCATCATCTGATTCCATTTTTGCAGGATTAGATCCTCTTCTACCTCTGGTAGCATACTTGAAGTTTTCAAGATGCTTTGGTACGGAATTGGCTGTTTTTTTAGTCTCTTTCAGCATTCTGTCCAAAGTTGATTCTAGTAACCAGTCAGCGGATCTCTGACCCCGCCAATTATAATTATCATAATCCAATAGTCGCCCTGTTACAAAATTAGCAAACTCATCCCAAGTGGAAAGGTCGGCAGTTAAAACTCCATCGATAATTTCTGCGGACACATTATCATTAATTTTCACCATACATATTACCCCCCAAAAAATCAGAATATCCTATAACTAAAATTCACCTCAGTCATTGCTTCCTTTTTTGAAAAACCACCACTATATTAGGCTTGAGTCCTATAACGAAGACTATGTAAAATAGGATTCGATAAATTACCCACAACTATTGCCCAACTAAGTTCTGTCTTTATTGGTCTTGAGTATTTAATTTCCTTTATATCTGAAGCGATTCTAAATACCTTATAATAATAAATTAGTAATGGTACAAAAAACAGTTCCAAAAAAATTCACCCCATCCAAAGTCACTATCTCAGATCCACCTTATGTATTCAATTGAACAGAGACATATCCCTTTTTAAGTTCGATAATTTATGTTACGTTAAGCAGCAACGGTCCCGTTGGGTTGCTATCCAAAAGATGTAGCTGAACTTGAACCTTTTGAAATGGCATAAAGATATTATTCTCTTTCCCAAATTATATCTTTATAGTTCTGAACATCTGAAGTAATGCCGTCTAACGAGAGCATTCCCCCCTTCAATTGTTCACCACCATGAACAACTTTCAATAAAAATGTTCCGAGGCTTATACTATTTCTAGATGAAGAATTATATGTAATAGATAAATAATGATTTGCTAAGAATCCTTCAAGCTCAAGTCGTTTTGTTTTGTTACTGTTACCATCTGGATTAATATAAACGGCAACCATATCCCCTTTTAATTTATGACCCTTTTGTTCTAACATTATTTTCAGTTCAGCTTTAAACCCTAAAGTACCCAGTAGGACTGTACTTTTCCAGTTACCTGAGACAATAATCCCTTTATAAACAATACTCTCAAACCAAGGGACCAGGACTTTAGTTATATACAAATAGAGAAACCTAATTATTACAGCTGTCAAAATACCACTAATAACACCACTAATAATACCTAATTGAACAGTATCAAATGTTGACATTCATTCTTCTCCTCCGACACACTACTTTTTATTATTCCTGAAGATAACGTAGTTTGATAACAAAGATTATCGGATCTAATTAAAGAAAAGCATCTAAAAAAAGATGCTTTAGAAGGGTGGTTTGTCGCTAAAGTCATTGATAAATTCTTCCATAACTTTATCAATGTTATTAGCTTTTCTTTGAATTAGTTTATAAAGACGAAACAATGCAGCTTCCTTATTTGGCCCAAAATCTGATCCATTAAGTTCATATTTTACTCGAAAATCGGCATCTGTGAAACTAATGTGGATGCTTACTCCCTCAGTCCCTTCATCAGTATCTACGTACTTGTATTGGTATACGACTACTTTTGACTGGTCACGATCAATAAAGTATGCACCGACTATCCCGGCTGTTACATCAGATATTCTTTCTTGCATTCTATCTGGTACTTTAACCCAGTGAAGGGTTTCTTCTTTCGTAGCTTTAATCAATGTATCTAAAAATTTATCAGCATCCATAAATTCACCATTACCCCCCTTAACTAATTTCCTTTATGTATTCCTGTTTGAGTTCTAAAAAGCCATTTAGTCTACTTAAAAGCATAACAAATTCTGCTTTGTTATTATCATTAATGCCATCTTTGTTTGCTAATAACTTGTTAATTCTCTTTAATGTCCATTTATGTGATAAGGTCATAAAGTCTTTATAGTGGCTTAGTTTACTAAGACTTCTAGATATATCAGATGAATTTTTCAGATCATTAATCCCATCCTTAATAATTAAATCCAAGGATGACTCTAATTCCAAGAGAATAGTTTTTTTATCAGTATTAAATTGTTTGAAACGGCCAATTAGCTTGAGATTGGATTTTATGTTTTTAGTGTTAAAAATGATGAAGACAGACATCACCAAGCTTATCATACTAGCTGCATTCGCGATATTGGAAAACGTAAGAATCTGATTTAACAACGGCCCCATTCCTTTTTATGATACTAAATTAGGGAGAATATAGTATATAATTCAACAATTTCCCCGTATTTCCTTTTATGTAATAGAATCAAAGTGGAAAACAATAAATGATAAACCTACCCGGGGAGAATATCCGCGTCTTCAATATTGCGCCCTCATCGTTCAAAACGGTGGGGGCCTTTGTAATAAACTTGAGTCCGATAACCCAGACTATGACAAGTTTACTAATAACTAATTCCCTATTTTCGTCCAAATTCCTCCCTAACAGCCGATTTTCCTGTTTTCTTTTCCTTCATATTTGGTCTTTTGCGCGTGGTTTTGTTCGAAAGGGCAAAGTCCATTTTCCTCTTGTTCACGTCGATTTACTGGGGTGTACGTTTCAGGTTTTGCTCGTTCGTGTTATCTTCTGCACTAGGCTATGGACTTGAGTATATTTATTACTTAGTAGCTTCACGAAGGATTTCACTATCTAGCTTTTCTGCATTTAGATTTTCACGGTGCTTGTTCGGCCAAAGGCAATGAACAACAAGCACGTTTAGAGCGTAATAGCATCCTCGAAATATGAATAGCTTTTGGTCTCGCGAGAGTTGCTTACGAAGTTCGCATTTTGACATTCTAGACAAAACGCCTACAACAATACGCATCATCCTAACTTAAAGGCCTTTAGTATTTCACTAAAAAAAGATATTTGCTAGTATAACCTTTATCATCGCATAATTCCCTTGCGAAGTAAGGTGAATCCTGTCACAAATACAAAAAGCCCTTACCTTAAAGATAAGAGCCTTAGCATATTTCGCTCAACTTTCAAGCGACGATCCACGATAGAAATCAAAACTGCTTTTACTCCATCGAATGTTCAAAATTACTTATAATTAGTTCATTAGCCGTAGAGCTTTTATCGGTTCTGCAAACAGAATACCTTACGTTCACTTCCTCGATATAAAAGTCAGAATAAAGCTCATAAATTTCCGGGTGAGCGTTTATACTTAGCAGGAATTTTCCTTGTATTCTGGATAGGCAATCCCTAAGCCTAACGTGATCGTCTTTACTAAATGGCTTACTTCCCTGGCTATTATAATCTGTTAAACCATAATAAGGCGGATCACAATAGAAAACCGTTTCTCTCCGATCGTAACTATTGATTACTTGTTCAAAATCCCTTTGCTCAATTATAGTATTAACTAATCTTTCTTTTACTTGCTTGATATCTTGTTCAATGTTATTTAACACCCTTGGAGGGTTCCCTAAAGGCACAATAAGGAAATTCTTCATTAGTGCACTAAAACTAAAGTGCAATAGATAATAAAATCGAACCGCTCTCTTTACCTCAGAAACGCCTAAAAGATTAAGCGCCTTGTATTTCTCAAATAGTTCTCGCGATATAAGAAGATAGTCAAAGGCTCGAATTAGTTGTTCCGGTTTATCTCTAACAACTCTGAAAAAATTAACTAACTCTGAGTTAATATCGTTATAAACTTCCACCTTGGAAGGCGGTTTCTCAAATAGAACCCAACCTGCTCCTCCAAACGGTTCACAATAACATACATGTTTTGGAAGCATTCTAACAATCGTTTTCCTCAGTCTATATTTTCCACCCATCC
>NZ_AGAF01000276.1 GCF_000224515.1 Desulfosporosinus sp. OT
CAGTGTGAATGGCATGGGAAAAGATGTTCTTAAATATATTTCCTTTATCAGTGGCCCTAGCAGAACGGCAGATATCGAGTTTAGAATGGTCCAAGGTATGCACGGCCCCAAAGAGGTGTATGTCATTTTACTCGATAATGGACGTTTGGCAGCTTCTGAAAATCAGCAGTGGGATTTGCTTAAATGCCTGCACTGCGGAGGGTGTCTCGTCGATTGCCCCAAATATCTTGGCGAAGGATTAGAGAGGGGCTATTTTTTCACCGGGAAAAGGGCAAACGTTTTGGCCGCTTTTGTACAAGGCTCAAAACAAGCTAATAATACAGATTGTGGGGCCTGCTCATTGTGTAATCAAAATTGTCCCATGGGAATCCAGGTTTAGCTCTGTTAGGTTTTGCTCTTCGCATCTAGGGGAGGGTTTCAATGCAGTTTGAAAAGATCACGAAACCTCAAAGAACGTCTCACGAGGTTCTAAAACAAATTAATAGCTTGATAATCAAGGAAAAGCTCCGACCCGGAGATCGACTGATGGGTGAACGAGAAATGGCAGGTGAGTTGGGGGTTAGTCGGACAACTTTGCGCGAGGCCTTAAGAACTATGGAGTTCTTAGGATGGGTTGAAATTAAACCCGGAGGCGGTACATTCATTCGCGATGCTCAGTTAAATGAGGTTATTAGTCCTTTGGCCTTAGCTTTATCCGTCGAACCGACACGAATAGAGGAGCTTTGGGAAACTCGGATTACCCTTGAAGTTGAATGTGCCGGCTTAGCAGCGTTAAGAGCCACAGAGACAGACTTGCAGCGAATTTCTCAAGCCCTTCGTGACATGCAGTCCCAATTACACGATCTAGACGCTTATGCTAAAGAGGATATGCGGTTTCACTTTCTGGTTACTCAAGCTTCACAGAATTCAATGATGAATCGACTGTTGCAAACGTTTGTAATCCATATTCTAGAACTCATTAAGAAAGCTGGCCCAATCCGTTTTAGTCATGATATTGGGGGTCTATGCACGATTCAAGAGCATATCTCAATCTATGAGGCTATTGTTAGTCACAACGCGGAACAAGCAAGGATTCTTATGAAAAACCATTTAGAAGGATCAAGGGGCGAGGGCTAGTGTTAAAGCCTTGGTTCCTTCAACTTTAAACAATTGTCGAATTAGCTCCGATGCATATACCCGAACTTAACTAAAATATCTTTTAACTGGCCAATTACCTTTTGGGAACTAAATTGGCCAACATGGTAGAAATCCTGAGTAGCCTCTATTTGCCATCCCTGAGGCAAAACATCTTTCAGGAGTCCCGTATAATTCTCTGTTTTTGAGGAATGGCTTGCCCTGGGAGTTCTGGTCAAATCTAAAATTGCTATTCTTTTTCCCTGAACGTCTACAAGAATAAGATCCGGACCTGACCCCCTCCGCCAGGGAAGCTTTTGGATACCCAGGACCTGCTCAAGGAATATGGAATCCCTAGTTGTAAATACGGAATTAGTCGGCATTGACTTCCTCATTAAAGGGACAATCTGATCCTTAAATAGGGTATCCCTACGTGTTCCCTGGACCCTAAGCAAACTCTCCAGGACCGGATCTTCATGAATCAATCCCGATTCTGCAATTTCTTCATAAAAAGAGCGGGTGGATGAGTCAGAACTAAGCCTAGGGTCAGGAGGTAACTTCTTTATCTCACCGCCTCTTTTAATATAATCATCTATGCTCTCTTTTGGAGATCCTGTCACTGTCCCTCCTTTCCTGGGAGCGGGAACTCTCCGAGCCGTTCTCCGATCCTCGTTTGGCTTGCGGTGGTACTCCGAAGTCCCGGGTTTAATTGGGGCGGTTCCGGTTGGAGCAGATCCACCTGCTACCTCAGATGCAGGTACAGGCGCCTTGGATCCCTTGAAGATTCTATTTTCAATTCTCACTGCCGTCTCGTGGATTAACTGCCCGCTGTCAGCCCTTTCCTGCTGAGGTGACTCCACCCCTGTACGTACATAATCCTGCTTCAGTTCTTCTATCATCGCCTTTTCAGCCGCAACCTGGGCTTTCGCCGAATCCATTGTTTCCTTATTCACTTTTCTAAAGGTTTCCCGATACGCAGCTTCTGCGCTGTCATAGGGCTTTGCTCCCACTTTCATCCTGTATTCATACTCATGTATTCTGGCGTTAGCCTCGTCATGAAGCCTTGTGCCGTTGGGATTCCCATTCTCATCTTTGAACAGAAAGTGCGACCCCTCGTGAATTAGGGTGCTCACAACCTCCTTCCTGTTATCGTCCCACACGACATGCACCTCTTTGCCGGTTTGGAGTCCTACGGCTCTTTTCGACAAGCCCTCCTTAGTAACAATAAGATGCATGTTACCGTTCTCAATTTCCCGAATGATTTGACTACCCGTTTCGGTCTTTCCCAGTTCTTTAAACAGTTTTTTCAAGTTAAGGTTTTCAATATTGGCATCATAAAAGATGTTGGGGTATTCAGGGTGGTCCACCATCATGGGAACTTCATTCTTGTTACCCTTTTTCCATGACCACTTCCAAGGTTTTTTTGCTGTTCCTGGCTTTGTCCTGGCAAGGGTTCGTTCCGGTAATACTTCCATATCTGCCTTTACATTAGCCTTAAGCGCCCCCTTAGCAGGGTGAGCTGCCATTGATGTTGCTCTCCCGGTAATAATGCTTGTGATGATCGCTTTCTTAATTTCTTCTGGTGATCCCCCTGTAAGGGCGGCGCTTACTGCCCCGCCACCACCCTCACCAAGGGTCTCAAAAAGAAACTTTACCATTGGGGATCTTCCCTGTGAAAAACCAGTAGCGGCAGTACCAAAAATCCCCCCCGCAATTCCTGCCAGTACGCCTTTGCCACCAGCCTCAATGATTTCCTTGGCCGATTTCCTCTCTAATAATGCATCCAATGCTCCCCCGGTACCTCCACCTGCTCCGCCCGCCAAGCTACCTTTTAAAATTTGCTGGCCGAGACCCATACCTTTTGCTCCGAGTCCCAGCGCTTTTCCTGCACCAAAACCGACTACACCGCTTGCAGCGTCCACCGCGCCATGCTTAGCTCCCTCAACAGATTCCTTCAATACCTCGTTATAGTTAATCGGGCCGCCGGCCAGAGCCTGCCCCGCTGCAGAAGACCCGCCCCGTAAAACGGCGCCTGCCCCGGCTCCACCTGAGGTTACCATGGCACCTGAAGCAAGGGCGGTACCAGTTGTTACCGCGCCACCCCCAGCAAGGGCGCCGGCGACTACCGGGGCTGCAACAACTGTGGCCGTCCCGATAGCAATAGCGAAAGAGATATCCCTTGTATAGGTTAAAGCTGTAACCGCTTGCTCAGAACCGCCTGTTGTCTTATCGATATATACATTCCACTCCCGCTTGGCATCGCATAATGATTCTTGAGCAAGCTTTAACTGTTTTGCCGCCAACTCTACCCTTCCTGTCTTAAGCGCTTCCCGCCCCCGTTCGATTGCCGGACGCGGCCAAGACCAAATCCCGATATGAGGTGGTACTGTATCACCAAGGATATCACTTATACAACCTACAAAGCCGTGGATTTCATCAAGGAACATTTTATGCTGCCGGGCATTGTAAACCGCTTCACCCTCCAGCAACCCAAAATTAACTTCTAGCTGGCTGGTAATCCGAACGAGTTCAGATTTATACTCTCCTTCAGTAAGAGTAATTGTCTTACCTTCAATAGAAAATTTATAGAAATTAACTTTATCCTTTGGTTGACTGGCATTCAGATTTGCCTGGATCAGGCGCTGTACCGCCTCATTGCCTATAGTCTTCTGAAGTTGGAGAAGTGGGTTTATTGATGAGCGATCCGCAATTTGCCCTCTTACGGGTGTTACGTCCTTATTTCGTTGTGCAGCAACGACTTGTTTCGTTTGATCTGCCCGATGACCACTCATTTAATATCACCTCCGGAACTCACAACCTTTGGTCAGGCACTACGTTCATGATTCCTCCAGCAGCTTCTTTGCTTCATTAATCAGGCTTCTGACTTTGCCGAGATCATTTATCCCTAGGATATCAGCAACCTTCTGGTCGGAAGCTTTGGCCAGAGCCGCCACATCAGTAATACCTTCACTACTTAATTTGTACGCAAAAAGCTCATTGATATCTTTGATATCTGTCAAGGCAATCTTGCCAGGTTTGAGGATTCTCACTTTTTCTGCCGGGATAGCAACCCACTGGACATTAGCCGTGAAGGTTTCGACAATATGAGTCATATCATTGTTTATGTAATGTAAAAAGATTTCGAATTTGCCGATGTTATCCCCTTTTAGGAACACCCGGCTTGACATGGAGACCTGCTCTTTAGAATTCAGGATATGAACAGGCGCATATTCGACATATATACTGCTTTCTGTCTCAAATTCCAGGCCCAGCTGAACACTGTAGCTTTCCTTTAAACCAGGGTCAACCGTTACAGATCCAATCCCGCCATTACCGGTTTTAATCGACACCCGGCCGGTTTTGGCTGTTGTCGCCGCAGTCCCGGCGGCGCTGACGATGACTGTAGCATCTGGCTCAGTCTTCAGGGTGACATTTTCCCCTGCCTTCAGGTGGATATAGCCTCCTGGCTTTTCCAAAACAACGTTGTCCACTTGGATTGCTGCAATAGAACGGTTCCAGCGCATGGCATCGGCATTAGACACATGCTTATCTCTGGTATTGTCGTCGTTGCTTTCGTCTGCTGGAGCAGGGTTGGTTGCATTGTGACTGGTCTTATGGGGATTTTTGAAGTCGGTTAAATGTAGCCCAAGACGTTTATCCAGTTTCTTCGTGTCTTCCTTCAACGCCACCACCTGGCCGTCAATTTCAGCCAGTTGTTTTTCCATGCCCAGTACATCAACGCTCAAGGTCTTCAGATCATTACTTAAAACCTCAACCTCAGCGCCGATCTTAAGCTCGAACTCTTCTAACGCCAGCACCTGGCCGTCAATTTTTTCTACGTGTTTTTCAATCCCCTGTACATCAACGCTCAAAGTCTTCAGATCATCATTTAAAACCTTGATCTCAGCGCTGATCTTAAGGGCAAACTCATTCAGGGCCAGCACCAGGTCACGCAGCATGGGGTGGTTATATACTACCGAACGATATTTGATAAACTCCGCTGTTGATCCTTCGTAATCTATTTTTCCGTCCACTACTTTCGCCACGCCGATAAGAACTTTGGCGTCATCGGGATCTTTAGAGTGAGGACAGGAATCCGTAGTTTTCGTTAGACAGATTTTCTCAAGTTCTTTAACAGGCACGTCATCTTTTCCGGTTAATTGGACTTCCGGTTCCCCGGTGGAAATAATAACATCGTAAGCATCCTCAATTTGGCCGTAGCAGCATTCTTCCTTGCAGGAATAATTTTTGGTCGGTTGTGGATGCCCATAGCACTGTTTGTATTTTAAATAAAAATAATAAGTTTGGTTTTCTACCGGGTTTTCCTCCACATTTTCCTCGCCACTCACATAAATCAGATTCCCACAGCAGTCCAGGGCCATGCCTTCGGAAATTTTAACGGCTAGAGTTTTTCCCGCAGCAGTCGATTTTATTGTCGGGGTGACTTGCAACCCGCTTACCACGCCTACACCGTGGAGCAGGCGGTTAACAGCCCGGGACTTTTCAATAAAGTAACGCTGCTCTATCTCAAAGTCACTGACAGTGAGTAACTTGCCATAAAAGTACCGGTTGCGCACAAAGGTATTTTTGGAGTAGCAATCTGTCATAATAAGACCTGGTTTCCAAATACTAAACAATTCTATACATTTGCTTAGAATATCTTCACTTTGCCGACTAAACAAAGCGGTAGCGTCACAGGATTCAGCTACTAGGGTTAATACTTTCGTATTAAACATCCGTCAAAGCCTATGGAGTCCCTCCATTAAGTACAACAGATGTGCAACTGTTAGTCGCCCTTAAAGGTCACTCCGCACAAGCCTTTCAACTAAGTGTACTTGTGCAGTCGATTTGTTTAAGTTTAATCGTTAAGCAATTCCTAGGAGACGTTTCCTACGTACTAGCCATAAACCAGGTGTGTTCACTTCCTTTCGTTGTTTAAATCTTTTGTTGACCTGTTTACTTATTTCGCTCCATTGACCCCATTCGTGCTTCTCTATAAAAGCCGTTAGCATTTTCTTCGGAATTAGTTTGTCGAAAAGTAACTTGGATACAGCCTCACTGTAACCGTAGCCTCGTCTTGCAATGACTAAAGCGGCTCCATTATGAACATCTAGTCCATACTGATGACAATATTTATATAAGCCTATTTTGCTCGTGTATTGAGGTTTTACCTTAGAAAGCTCAACTCCTCGGCGTAAGCAACGCCTCTCGAGCATCCGAAGGAGTGTGGCGTAGACAAACTGGCTTGATGCTCTTGCTAACTTAGTCGCAACATCGCGGTCATCCTTAAACTTTAAGTCTTCGGCAGCCATCCCGCATTGATTGTTTTCAGCTTTATTAACCGCGTCCCTCACGAGTTCACCGCATAAGTTAAGTCTGCGGTCACTACGACAGTAAGTCAATCCGGGCTGTTTTAGATAGGTGTGACCTTGATAATTACCTTGTCTACTTACTTTGGTGAGTCCAAAACCGTCAGGATTTGTATCTACGCCGATCATACTGAGATGGGCTGTGTAAATCACCTTGGTTTCAAGCTCTTCAAAGGTTATGTGAGCGTAATACTTACCCTCTCGCTTGAGCAACTCAACCTGATAAGCTTCACCACGCTCTAGCGAGTCTATGAACCGTTGTCGATAGTTAAGTCCGTTGACTTTGCCCGTTTTTTTAGACAGCTTTTGTGGTAGATAAATTGGCATTAAAACCTTAACCGCTCGGTTCGCTTCGGTCTTTTCGAAGGTTGAGATTTCTAAAAAACTAACGCCTTCTTTGAAAACAACCCTTAGATTGGGATTGCCGCCTTTAGACTTATCTCCACGACTATAAAAGCGATTATTTCGGAAATCTTGCCATTCTTGCTTCGTGATTAGCCCCTTACAACGCCTGATAAACATGGCCTTCGTACCAAAGGTGACAGGCGGAAAGGTCTTAGCGATTAGGAACGCTGTCCAGTATTCCAGTTTCCGTTCTCGTTTTGCTAACTTTGAGGTTAAGGCTTTACGTTTACGCTCAGAGAGCTTGGGATACTTTAATCGTTTAACGAGAGCATCCACTTTTTTGCGGTAGTTTCCGCAGTAAAGCTTTACGAGTTCGTGTTGCGAAGCAATCGTCTGTCTCGCTGACTCAACAGCATCTTTAGCCTGTCGGATATTGAGCTTATATTTATTAGCTACCACTTTTTCCAACTCACCAATCGCTTGCCCTTCGAGCTGTCGTTTAAAGGAATAGCGAAGGGCAGTACCGAAAACGAGCATCATATTATCAATAAGAGCTTTTTGCTCAACTGTGGGGTCGGTTAGAATCGCCTTCATTGTTGTCTTCGTGGAACTCACCTCGCTCCAGCTCCAATGTTTCTATGGTCTGCACAATCGTTTGCTTAAGTTTCCGACCACCTCTAGCACCATAAAGCCTTGCACTAAAGCAGGTGACGATACTTACTAAGTCATTGACCATTTCTTCGTTGAGTTGAAGTTTTTTAGCATTTTCTATCGCTTCAATTTTAACATTGAACGATTGGGCAAATTCTTTAAGATAGGAAAAACCAATCGTGCTAGTCGATCAGCATATTCAATGACATATTTATCTAGTTATTTAGCAACTTTTTCCACCTCCTTTTTCAAGTTAGTATTGTATCCAGACCCATTCTTGACCGTCTTTCTATCTGTCCGGCTACTTCAAAGTCAGTTAAGACCGTGTCGCGGGGCATATATGCCCCAGTGTCGAGACAGGGAGAAGGTTCGGATAGACATGTGTTAACACCCAGGTAAGTATACAGATCAAGATAAATCCAGGGCTGCAGCACCACAAGTCTGGCGTCGGTATGAGCCGGTTTTTCTGAACTTAGTATACGTTGTACCGTTTCCAGTTCGTTGTCCGTAAAATCCCGCACAGTAAAACATCCTTTGTTTGCCTTGACTGGATTCAACAGCACAGTAAACATATTTGGATCATTTCCGTAAAGCAGTTCCTTCAATCTTTCATCCTGCATCCAATCCAGCTTAAAATGTTCGATGATATAAGGTTTAATCCCCGTATATAGCCGAATCATCTCTTCAATTCCGGCACAGGTACCACGCTTTCTGTATAAGTTCATGGCTTTGTTTATTAACTGCCGTAACTTCTCTTCCGGCCAGTTTTCATCAACAGCAATACCCAGCCAGACCGCAAGACGGTTGAGAAACTCCCCAGGAACAGCGAACGGGTCAAAAAGGCCGGTGACATGGTATGTTTGCTCCTCAAGTTTACTAAAAAAGGTTTCAAACAGGGACAGAAAGCGTTCCAGGAAATCCCGGCTGCTGTCATCTTCCTGATAAACAGCGGGTAAGTACCGTAGATAAGATGACCGCGGAAGATAAACGCGGATACTCCTTAAGATCGGTGATTCTGCTTCATTGCCGATAAGTTCAATCCGAAGCCAAAGGTACCGCCCTTTCGAACTTTTGTCGGAGTTATTTTCATCATTCAAAACTAAAGCATCGCCTGGGTTAATGAGGGGAGGTGACCAGTTCAGGCTGTTCAGGTGCGTAACTATCTTTTCCAGTTTCTCTTCCTCCGCAGCCGCCGAACCTTCGGTTATATAGTCGTCCAGCTCGTTATGCTCAGCAATCAGATAAGAAACCTTTATTTGTGTATTTTCCGGAATTTTCGCATCAAGGAGGAACTTATGCCACCGGGTTCCCTGTGTGGTGCTATCAAAGGCCTTGGAGAAGTAAAGCCCTTTAGGCAGCTGCCCTTCCTCCGGTCTGGCCAGCACGGTCCGCGTCGTCAGGATTGTAAGCTCCACTGCTCCCAAAACAAAGAGCTTATCCCGCCCATCCACTGCCAATCCCTTAACAGTTCCGCTATAAGCAGTTATCTCGCTGGTGAATTTCCCTGCTAGGTCATATTTATAAATGCCGGAATTACAACCAATAAAGATACTGTCCCGGGTATCGACAGCCAAACCGGTAAATTCCCGGTTAAAAGCAAGCAGGCTATAATTTTTCTCCCCAGAGCCCAGATCCACACTGAGGAGTTTATTTGACTGCCGGTCAAAGCTATAAAGCATACCGCCCCGTGAAACTGTCAGCGCAGTTAAATCTCTGTCCGGACCATCGAATACAATCTTCTTTATAAGACATCCTCCGGTGTTGAAGATTAAAACTCTCCGCTCTCCAGCATCCAGAGCGAACAATCTTCCCTCTTCATCCACCGCCAAGTCAACAGCAGGAAATCCGATATTGATACACCACCTAAGCTGCCAGTTAACCAGAGCAAAAGCAAAGATTCTCCCCCCTGCTCCTCCATCCCCTATGTAAACCGTATCCGCAGTGATAGCAATGCTCAGGGGATTCTGAATATAGGCTCCGGTACAGCAAATCCGTTCAAATCTTTTCCGCCTAGAGTCACAAAGCCATACCGTGCCCTTTTGATCCAGAAGGTAGATCATATTGCACCAGCCAACAGCATAGTCCCTCACTTCCAACTCGGCTGGAAATGCTTCCTTACCTACAGCAAGATCGGTTACATATTTCTCAGCCTCAGTTATTTTGATTCCTTCCTCCGAAATCCTCACCCGGACCGGCAGACCTTCATCCCAAGCCGCTTTTTTATTCAGCGTAAGAAACTGCATCCGGTCTGCACCTGTACTCATTACCATACCGCTCCTTTCTCTGTTCGTCCGGGGCTGAGGATATCAACCCGCCGCTCACCCAGGTATACTAATCTCAGCTGCTCAACCTGATTTTTCAGCTGGTCACCTTCCTCCGGACTGGTAACCTCCAATTCTTTTACATAATCGACACCTTCTATATTTTGGATGAGCTGGTACAGTTCCGATTTATAGACCCTCCGACCAAAAGGCCAGCCGGCCTCTTCGGGGCCGCCCCAGACGGGGTGCAGAAAATTCTCCAGCCCTGCCAGGATTTGCTCCCTGGTGGTTTCCGGATCATAACGCGGCTTAACGCCTACGGAGGCATATATATTGACTACCGTATACTGAGGGGGCAATACTTCCACCCTGGTGGTGACTAGCCTGTGCATATCCAGGTGCCGACGGACAGTTTCTAGAAAACCTTCTCCTGGCGTAGGGTTAGGTGCCTGGCTGTAGGGAACAACCACCACTTTTACCCCCTCCTTTCCCTGAGAGAAGGCTTTGGCTCTAGCCACCCGCAGCCCGGGGGTCATGCAGGCCAGCTTCTCAAAATCATCAAAGGTCACAGCCCTGGATATTGTATTTAATTCTCTGCGGGCCTGGGCCTTAGCCTGTTCCAGGGTTTCCGGTTCAGCACCGCCAACTGCCGGCAGCTGGTTTTCGACCAAGAGATGGGCAAGTTCACTGTCCGGCGAGCATAGCAACTTATTTACCGCTCCTGCTTTTAGATTGCCTTTTTCACCACCGCCAACCTGATACGTTACAACACGGATATTCTTTTCCCCCGCCCTGACCGGCGCCGAGGGAACCGCTCCGTTAACCCCGTCACCGAATAATACTTCACCGGTTTCAGAGTTTAATACGTAATGCCGGTCATCGGGTTCTGAGGCGTCTAAATCGTCAACCCTCTGCCAGTCCCGCCACATCAGGGTCATTCGGTTACCTTCTCTGTTTCTTTCCTCAACCTGCAGGGCAAAGGTTGAGGAAATCACAGGAGTACGTCGAAGGATAATTTTTTGCCCCGGCAGGCCGCTGCCGTAGGTCAGCAGCAACGGATTGTCCCCACTGCTTAAGGTCTCTTGCTGTACCGCCCCGATCGTGTTATACAGGATGTTATGAATTTTAGGTGGTATTTCGTAGCCGTCCTGCACCACGGTACAGCGGAGCCAAAAGTTTATCTTCTCCTGCTGCAGCTTTGAATCCGGCATAGCGAGGTATACTCTGCCACTCCGGAACAGGCCGAGGGTTTCATCTTTGACAAGGTTTAGCGGCCACCAATCCCCAGTCTCTCCAGAGACCGACCAACCTATTTCCCTATAACCATATTCCCAGCTGACCCTGGCCGTAGGGATGATTTCCGGCTGCTCACCATAATGGCTCCCCTCTTCCGGGTAATCTTCAAACAGATTGACCGTCAACGTTAGCTCTGCAGGGGAATTATCAAAGCCCAGATAAAGTCTGCTGCCTTGGGCAGCTTTTTCACCGAAGGCATAGTAGTATAGGCCCAAACGCCGGTTTGTTTCGGTATTATCCGAGAAATTTCCTGCGGCAGTTAAAATTTTCACCAGCTCCGCCTTATTTAAACTGATCGTTTCCAGGGTTTCAAAAATTACTTCGCCTGCCAAGAGTTTAGTCCCCTGGGGCACAACCAGTGGTGAAGCTGCAGCATACTCTTCCGGCAGGGAGAAGGTCACGTCTACTTTTGCCGGAACAGCCTCTTTGGGCCTGATACCCAACAGCCGCAAAAATTTCAGGTAATTCTGCTCTCCCACCTGGTCCATGTAATAATGCTGCATCTCGACCAGCCAGGCAAAAAGTTCAATAAAGGTCATCCCGGGATCGTGGGGGTTATAATCAGTCCATTCCGGCGTAAACCGGGGAATTAATTTTAAAGCGTCTTCTACGATCTCTCGGAAGCTTTTATCATCTAATACCGGTAAAGGTAGCATAGTTTTCCCTCCTCCAGCGGGGCGGCGTTAACGCGGCTGTTGACCGCCCGGCGGC
This sequence comes from Desulfosporosinus sp. OT, assembly GCF_000224515.1. GTDB lineage: Bacteria > Bacillota > Desulfitobacteriia > Desulfitobacteriales > Desulfitobacteriaceae > Desulfosporosinus. Next base: position 11,747 of record NZ_AGAF01000276.1, read on the forward strand.
CGGACAGTTACATTGTGGTTACCGCTATATATGAGAACATAGTCCTCAATATCGCTGTCGTCCACGGTAAGTTCCGTCACAAAGTCCACACCCTCAATACTCTCAAGTAACCCATAGAAATCAGAAAGATAAGGATGCCGACCAAACTCCCAACCCTTCCTATCACTTCCGCCACTTAGCGGGTGAAGGAAGGCCTTTAACCTTTCCATTGAAGTCTTCTCTACTAACGGCGCCATTTCAAACTCTGTAGTTACAAGGGTAGCTATAACGGAAATTTCTTTGTACTCCGGTTCTCTGATCAGAAGCTGTCCTCTGCTGGTGACCACCCCGGCAGCCCGTTCCCGGAGAAATTTTTCCACCCGTCGTTTTAGCTGCAGATCAGGCCGGGGCTTGGCTTCACCGCCCTCGGGGACGATGATAACCGTCACCCAGCCCGTCTGTTTTTCCCACCTGTCGTTGCAGTTGGGGAAGCATTTGACCCGAGCAACACTGCGAGAGGCTTGACGAGCCAGCCATTCATAGTCTTCGACGGTGACAGCCCGGTTACCATGCTTCAACATCTGCGGCCCCCGAGTAAGAGCCTGTTCCACAAGTTCGGTATCGGTTCCACCGGCGGCAGCCACATGGTTCACCACTTTGTCCACAAAAGCTACCGAGGTCCGCATCCCAGAGATTTCGCCTGCCCCCACATTACCTCTGGCCCCTCCTCCGGTGCGGTATTCCGCTTTGATATTGTTCAAGCTCACAGGCAAGGCTGCTCCGTTGATGCCATTACCAAAACTGGCCTGACCAAAGGCCCGGTCAATCATATAATGACGCTCATCACCTGCAGATTCAGCCAGGTCTTCCACCGACTCCCACCTGACCCAAAATTCCTGGACAGTGCCTTTTTCATCTCTAACTTCTCTTGTTTCTACTCTACCATTTCTGAGCAGAGCTGCCCGCTCTTCTTCTGACAGGACACTAAATTCATTTACCCAGATAGCTTCCGAAATTACCGGAGTTCTCCGTAGCCTAAACTTCTGCCCAGACTCACCATCGCCCGACCCGATAATTTCATCCCTGACTGTCTCAGCCTGGGACGCCCAGACCGTATTCAGACGTATATCCTTTAGCCAAAGCGTCTGCTCGGGTGTTCCTGCATCAGGCACCCGGTCAAACTTAGCGTCCGCGTCAACAGCCCGTATCCAGCTAAGTTCAGCCCCGAAAAGAAACAGGCGGGTAAAATCTGGCGGACCAACAAATTCAACGTTTCCACTGTAGGTGAGATTGTTTGTCCCATCCAGTGCTTCCAGTCGCACCGTATCGGTCCTGCCGTCAGCTTCCCGGTAATACTCCCAGGTAAACCGTGGTATTTCTTCCGCTTTATATTCCTGTTCCTCCAGGTTCAGAAACATGCTTACCGGTCCTTTTAAAGGAGGTCGATCAAAGCCCAGGTAAAGGGCAGGTCTGCCGTCTGGCAAAACGTCAAAGGGTTTGAATAACCCCAATTTACACACCGAAAACTGGAGGTTGTTATAGGCTATACATTTTTCAACCTTTGGGAGTTCGGCAGCTGCATAGGCATAACCAATTTTCAGGCTGCACAGCTTTGGGGGCCGTATATCACCTGAATTCACCTGCCAGGTTTCCGGATTGGCGTTAACCTTGATATACTTTTCTTTACCATAGTCCCCGTTGATAATCCGGACCCTGATCCAGAAGTTCTCTTGACCGTTGACGGTGGTTGGCACCAGGTCTGAAGGGCATTTGAAACTTACTGAACCGGGTTGAGTAAAGTTTTCCGTACCGTCCTCAAGGCTTTTAACAGCCTGCCAGCCTGTGCCGTTCCAGTATTCCCATGAAAGCATCAACTCATCTGAAGGCGCTGCTTTAATCAGCTCGGCAAGTTTTTTATAATCCGTGTTTTTGTCATAGAATTCCTTTTCGGCTGCTTCTTTGATGTTCTGTGCTCTTTTTAAGCTGACTGGATGTTGAGGGTCAGACAGTATCCGTGCCAGTTCCTCAACTGATTTATTTAAGAGTTTACTCACTGTATCGATGGGAAATGGTTTATTGTTTTCTTTATTGTTAATTAACCGTTCCTCAAATTCGGGGCCAATACCCTGAACTAGCCTTACCGGTAGGAACTCCGGATCATCAGGAAACAGATTGATCTGAAGGTTAATTTCGGCACCTTTCTTTGACAGAGCGTCATTATTGGCAATATAAAAGGTATCAAAGGTTCTTGGCCGTTTACCGAAGGGGTACACCGGCGGTTTTTCCAGAACCGGTATGCTAAGGGGAATATCGTTACAAAATAATCCATCGGGATCAGGCAATGTATATAAAGGTCCGGAGTGGACCATGATATGGTCAATCTGGAGCTTGTTAAAAACCGACTCCTTAGTCATCGGTTCAACTATCCTGCAACGCAGCCAGAAGCTTTCCATCTCAAAGACCTTTGTTTTTGTAAATCCGGAATCAAAGTCTTTGTCTAAAGTAACATTAACCCATTGCCGGGCTTCACCGTCTTTTCTGATTACTGCCGCAACTTTCAACTGGTCTTCTCGATCCTCGTGGGAAGAAACCCAGCGGTCGCAGTCTTTATTCCACCACTCCCAGGAAATATCCCTGATTAAGTTTTCTTTGGTCAGATCTGTACCCATAGCATAAAAACTTATGTCCACTGATGCCCGGCCCTTGAGGTTCAGGATTTCACTGTGGGCCAGATACATACTGTGCTCCTGCAGGTTTTGATTCTCTTTTCCGGCAAAAAGTCTGGCTCTGTTGTCACCCTGTAATACCGGTGTATGTTCAAAGATCCCGTCCAATGCTGGTACAGTTGTAAATACTTTGCAAAGTTTGGCTGGCGTGGCCAGGATATTCCTTTCCGTTTCGAAAATAACCGGCGCCCCGCCATCGGGGGGGTTAGCAGCAACCTGCGTCCCCACCGGAATAAGCACCGCTCCTACAGCGCCCATACTTAAGCTAAAGGTTACCGGGGCGCGAGCCTGCTGAGGCGGCAGGAGCTGTATCCCAATCATTTCCATAAAAGCAACGAGGTTTTTATAAGGAACCTGTCTAAACCGTTTACAGGCCCCTTCATACATTAGTGCAAATATGTTAACCAGTGCCGCCCCCGGATCATTTTCATCATTAACAAACTCCCACTCCGGTGTGTAAAAAGGTATGAGTTCACTTATTTGTTTCACGATATCTTTGAGTTCAACACCAGAATCCTGCATTATCTCACCCCCCTCAAATCATCTATTAACCTTCATTAAGATAAAAAGGGTAGACCAGGTTTAACTGGTTATTAGTAGAACGCACACGATAATCTAGGGCAATTTCCAATTTTCCGTCAGCCGCCTTCCCTGGAGACACGTTAATCCTGATAATCTCAATTCTCGGTTCCCAGCGGATAAGGGCTTCACGCACCTTTGATTCAATCATGCCCATTGTAGCGACATCCATGGCGGCAAACACAAAGTCATGAATTCCACAGCCAAAATCGGGCCGCATTACCCTTTCACCTTTGGCGGTGTCCAGAATTATCCAAATTGCTTCCCGAATATCCTGCTCATATTCCGACATGGCAATTTTTCCGGTCAAACCGTCAATCTGAACAGGGAATTTCCACCCTCTACCCAAGAATTCCTTAGCCATGGTTACATCCTCACCTTTCACCATCGGTGTTCACCCGATCATTACCGTAGATTCTCCCATCGCTACCGAATTTGGCGGCCCACTCTCCGTGATCATATCCCCCATTCGCACGGCCGGCAGGTTATTGATGAGCACAGTGGTGCTGCCCATAGTCACCATTCCCCCGACATGAGGAACGGTTCCTGTAACCAGCGGGCAATTATGGACGTCTGAATTTGCCCGCCAGGCTGGCTTTCCGCCAATTAAAACATTTACACTACCCGGTCCTGGACCAAGCGGAGTGCCGTGGGCAGTGGTATCGCCCACCCTTGCAGCTGGCGGCATAAAGACCAACCTCCTCAATTGATTTTAACCATTGAACCCTTAATAGTAAGGATACCGCTGGACTTTAAAGTCATGGAAGCATCCGCCTCCAGTTCGATCATCTGGGCCTTGATTTTGAGCTGTGCCGCGCTTGTAATCGTTAATGAGTTCTGGGCTGAATCGATGATGATAGAATTCGAACCGGTTTTATCTTTGATCTCAATTTTTTCCTGACCTGCGGAATCATCCAAAACCAGTGTATGCCCGCCTTTAGTACGGATCTCTAGTTTTTCCTTTTTCTGTTCGCTGTCATCGTTAAAAATTATCTCATGCCCGCTTCTAGATTTGATCTTACGTATATTGTTCTTACCATCACTGTTAGTCTCCGGCGGCTTGTCTTTACCGTTCCACAGCATTCCGATAACATAAGGCTGATCAATATTACCCTGGCCAAAAGCCACTAAAACCTCATCATCAACTTCCGGCAGAAAGAAACTGCCTCGTTCGCTACCGGCCATTAAGGTGGCCAATCGGGCCCAGTCACTCTCATCCTCACTCTCCCGCCAGGGGAATTTCACCTTTACCCGGCCCATACCTTCAGGATCTTTGTTATTGGTGACAATCCCGATGACTACTCCGCATAGTTTCTCCGCATCATCCTGGTCTGTTCTTAACAAATCAACTATGTTCATATCTTTTTCCCTTCAACATTGAACGTTGTCCGGTAGCCTAAACTGCTGATCGTATGTTGAGTGCCTAAAATATAATATGTCCTGCTGAAGGTTTTACCTAAGCCCACCAGTTTCAGGTACCCACCTGGCATTATGTCCGGTAACCCAATAGATTCACCGCCGCCAGTAAGCAGCTTTTTAGCTCGTCGATTGTACTCTGTTTTAGCTTTAAGGTCTGCTTCTTCCTGAGAACGCACAGAACAACTGATACGTTCCACAATCTCTTTCCGAAAAGCTTCACTGACCAGTTCACCACCGCTTTTTTTTCCATCATCGCTACCGGTCTCATCTCCTACGCCGGCTTTGCCCACAATAACCTTCTTAGCCAAGGCATCCCAGCCTCTAACCTCTATCCCTGAAACCTGCCCGGAAATATTGATCCGCGGTGCAAAAGCAAGTAAATTCTTACCCCATTCCAAAGTCAGCAGCTCCAGCTTTCTTTTCGCCGGGTCCCTGAAATAAAGGGTTTTACCGAGGATAAAAAATTCAAAACCATTTCTGGCCGCCAGCCTGGTGAGAAAATTAAAGTCACTCTCCCCGTCCTGAACCACCTTAGAGTGCTTTATTTTGCTTTCTTCTATTTCAACACCGTCCAATTTATATTTAGCTGCGATTTTTCTTGCTATCTCACTGTCTTTGACCTCATCCCAAGAAAAGCTGCTGCTCCCTTTCATCATCAGATGGGAAATGTCCAGACCTCTCACTTCCACCTGGGGAAAACCGCCAGCAGGAAAAGTAATATCCACCGCCGTTACCAATCCAAAAAGCACAGATTGCAGACGGTCGTAATATCCCATCTTTATATCGACCTTTTTTTCCAACGGATAAATATTGGTCCAGCCAATTAAAGTCCTTTCTGACGATGTCGAAGGCATTATTCACGGTAAAAGAAAAGCTGTCCGCGCCCTCCACAGTGTTTTCTACCATGACGTCGGTAAGCTCCATCCCTTCCTGAAGGATATCAGTGTTTTCGATAAGAACTTCATAAGCAGGAGCATAAAAATTGTGATACTTCTTTTCCATTTCATCACTCCAAAGGAGGCACTATTATTTCCTTCCCTACTTGTAAAATCCGCGGATTCTGGATGTTGTTAACTCGGGCGATACGCCGCCAAAGAGCTGGATCGTCATATTCCCGGTCAGCAATTAACCACAGGCTATCACCTTGACTGATTACCCTGTGTTTGGTCCGGTCTGATGAAAAACGGGGCTTTTCCTGAAACTGCTCAGTGATAGTTTTGTACTCTTTGAACGATACGTTGAGGGTAGCTCGAACCGGTATCCCCTGTTCATCGCGAAACATGGAAAAACGCTGGGTTACCCGTTCCAGTACAGCTTTAAATTCGAGCCTACCCCATCTGAACTGACAGACAGGCGGGGCGTGGAGGTCACTGTCAATCTCCAGCAAGTCGGTAATTTTCCTGGTATAATCCCTGACATCTTCCCCTGTCTCATAGGTATCGAAAAAAAGTTCCATAGTGAGGCTACTGGCATTGCCTCCGATGAAATGGGTGACTGGCGCCGACAGACCGGGCAGCAGCGTTTGCTGGAACTGATTGTTTTTCTCAATGAAATACTCCGCCGGATTAAACAAGACTTTAACCGGGTCACCCTTTGGATTTCCTCTGTTATCCAACGGCTGTATTTCCGCTTTCACTCTCTTCGATTCCGCTACATCCACCTTACATCCCCCTTCTTTCCTTTTCCCGAATAATTTTGCCTTCTATTACCCGGTATACCTGCTCCGCCAACCGAGAAATGTCCACCGCCGACGCCGTAGAAGGGATAGTTATCCCCCGGACTGTAGAGTCCGGAGCTTGAACTGTTGTGGCTGGCTTATAAGTGGTTGTGGCTGGGACGTGGATAATTTCGACTGGCTCGTGAACGCTTGTTGCCGCGGCGTGGATAATTTCGACCGACGGGGGTGTGTTGTCCACCGCGGTAGTATAATCCAGAGCATGCGCATGCACCGCCGAGGTATGAGACACTAAATCTGAACGCGACCGATATCCGGGTGTATTTTTAAGATGTACTTCTGCTAGTGGCCCCTTTCCCCTTGATTTTAGCTGACAGTTTACCGAACGTGGCGAGTGTGTGGCTGAATTCTGTGCCACTCCTGCTACAACCCACGCATACCTGATTGCTTCCGTTGCATATCCGGCTGTGTTCGGAGTCTGCATGACTGCGACGGAACTCTCTATGGCTGTGGCCGTAGGCATCGTTGTGACGGATGCCTTTATGGTCATCGGTGACACGACCTTTATAGGAACACCGACCAAAACCGGCCGCCACTGCGAATCGGTAATTTTTACCGGCAATTTATTAACCGGTGAACGGATAACCCGGGTTGTTGACTGCGAGGCTGCAATAGATCCCTGTGAGAATTTAACTTGTCCCACGGCTTTGTTATGCCAAATTGCCAATGTCTGTTGGGTTGACTGCCAGGCGTACCTCTCTATATCTGACAAAGGAAAAAGCTTCGCCCTTTTTATGGCTGCATCTCCCAAATGCGGAGATCCAGCCGGCGCCTTTAATCCCTGGCGCTCCTTAATAACAGTGACCGCACAAGGGTACTCCCGAAAGAATGCCGCGGCTTCTGGCAGGGTTACCCCTGCTCTAATACTGGCGGAGGCCAGTCCCTCTTTTCCATATCTCGCGGAGGTCGCTCCTACTGTTGCATACGCATACCTCGCGGGGGGCGCTCCTACTGTTGCATATGCATACCTCGCGAGGGGCACTCCTGCTGTTGCATATGCATTCCTCGCGGGGGGCACTCCTGCTGTTGCATATGCATTCCTCGCGGGGGGCGCTCCTACTGTTTCATACGCATACCTCGCAGAGCTCGCTCCTGCTGTTGCATAGCTTGCGAAAGCTGGTAAAGCCATATTTAACTTGAAGGTTAATGACTGCCAAAAATACAGAACCTGCTGAGCAGTGACATACCGCAAAACAAGGGGCGGTCCTGCCGACCCATATTTTTTAATGATGCTGTTTTTACGCCATACCCACTGCCAAAAATTCTGATCAGTCATCATTTCAGATTAGCCCCTTATGCACAAGTTCCACAACTTCCACCGCAATTGCGCTGCTGTCGGCTCTAAGCTCAGGCCCTGTCCATTTTACTGGGTAAGCCTGGGAGAAATTCCAGCGGCGAACTTCATTTCCCGAATGATCCAATACAACTACAGAAACTTGCTTCCGTACAATACTGCCGACAGCTACATCTCGATACCATTTATAGAGCGCATCGGAATCGGTTAGGCCTCTTTTGAGGGTAAGGTTAGGATAACTGGTGACCTTAGGCAACTTAAGCACGAAATGGTTGACCCCGCCTTCCCGGTACTCTTCTGTTTCAGTCTCCGCCTGGAGTCCGTAAACTTCCGAAAAACCAGCCACCACCATGCCGTTGATTTCCACCAGAAATTTAAAATTTGCATAAGGGTTCTTCCTCTTACCCGTAGCCATATTCCGCCCTCCCCCTAGAGATCAAATACATTCTCCGGTTCTTTATTCAGTTTGCGGTTTATTTTGGAAATCTCCCTGCACCACCTTTTGCGCTCTCGGTGCTCCATTTCCATGATTTCGTCATGGGGCCAGTGAAAATAATAGGCAATAAAGGCTACCTCCTCGTAAAGCCGGTCATGGGGGTAGCCCGTTAGACTTCCCCCGAACCAGCCACCTCCACTTCAAACTCATATTCACACTTCGGGCATATGGTTTTGAGCACCGTTCTTCCGTCACCGTTGATCCGACGGTACAAATCCTGAAGAAAAGCCAGATCTGAAGAGAACAAGCCTTCAATAACCTTGGGGTTAATGGACTGTACCTCGCCTAGTTTGGTAATTACCCTCGCTAAAAGGATAACAGTCAGATACGCAGGATTCTGCTGTACCCGAGGGTCCTTCATGGGTAGGATTTCGTCGGCCGCAGTGGCTAAACGCATGATCCCGCTGCGGTGCAAACTGCCGTACTCGTCAACATAGCCCTTGGGAAGAGTAAATTCGAATTCAGTTTGAAAAGCCATTTATCCACCTGCTTCCTGGAATTATGAATGCCTCTCTACTTTTAGCTTCCGGCATCTTAACTGACCCGTGTCATCCCCTCATGGACAAGTTCCAAGGTTTCAATAGCCACATCATTCCCCTTGGCATTGAAATCCGGGGGGCCGTATTTAACAGGCCAAGCGTTGATAATGTTCCAGCGCGCTTTGTCGGCCCCGGTTTCATCAACGACGATGATGGAAATATTCTTGCGCTGGACACTCCCATCAATAACCCCTTTGTGCCAGTTGTAAATCTCCATGGAATCAGTGATGCCCCATTTTAAGGTTATATTTCCGTATTTGGTTAAACCGGATAGTTTGCGTACATGTGTGGGGTCACTCCCCTCACGGTAATCTATTACATCCACTGTGGCATCAAAGCCGGTAACTTCTGTGAAACCGGCCTGCTGGATGCCATCTATCTCCACTCTAAAACGAAAATTCCGCAATGGATCTTTTCTTTGCCCCGGCATACTTCAGCACCTCCTGTTTTATTCAGTAACCGTAGATCCGCCAGCCCACTGGGCGATGCGGAAGATAACAAACTCTGCCGGTTTTACAGGCGCAACACCAATGAGAACAATTAGGCGCCCGTTGTCAATATCGCTCTGGGTCATGGTAGAACGGTCAACCTTAACAAAAAAAGCTTCCTCTGCCTTGGTGCCCATTAGCGCTCCATCCCGCCACACTCGGGTTAGGAACTCCGTGATAGTACTTTTTACTCTGGCCCAGAGTTTTTCATTGTTCGGTTCAAAAACCACCCATTGGTTTCCTTTGTCTATGGATTCCTCCAAGAAAAGGAACAGCCGGCGGAGGTTGATATACTTCCACAGGGGGTCACTGGACAATGTACGCGCACCCCAGACCCGAATTCCCCTGCCGGGAAAAGCGCGGATCACATTGACCCCTCTGGGGTTCAGAATATCCTGTTCGCCCTTGGTAATCTGAAATTCTAGGTCAGCCGCGCCGCGGACAGGTTCGTTGGCCGGGGCTTTGTGAACACCCCGCTCCGTATCACTACGAGCATAGATTCCAGCCACATGGCCGCCCGGCGGTATAGTTCGCATCAGGCCAGCCTCAGGATCGACAATCTTGATCCAGGGATAGTAGAAGGCAGCGTATTTTGTGTCGTAATCGTCCCGGGGGTTTAGATCGGAAACCTTAGCCGAACCTTGTTCCGCATCGAGCACCGCAAAGCGGTCCTTCATAGTCTCACAGTGGGTGATTAACTCAGCGGCAAGACCACTGATGTTTAAGACGTTAGGGACATAAACAATTGAAATATCATCAATGGTTTTGAAAGCGGTTAATCCTTTCCTGTTAGCAGGATCATCATCGGTATCCTCCCGCTGAAAATCAGACAATATTAGGTCATCAGTCCCATCTGAGCCACCAGTAAGATAGGTTATATCCAGTGGACCATCTGGAATTGCCGCTGAATTACTGATTTCGGAGACCGTGATTAAGTCGGAAATTCCGTTAATTCTCTTGATGTAATAATCCGGAGAGTTCTCAACCAGCGAAACGTTGTCAAAAATCTCCGTCACATCAGGACGCGGCTTGGTCTTCGTATCACTCTCAGGGTCATACAATGAGTCGGGCGCTTTCTTCCAATAACTCACATTTAATTTGAAGAGAGGATTCTCGTTTTTACTGAAAGAGCCTGCAGAAACCTTCAACGCAATCCTGTTGCCCCATGTCCCTTCACCTACTGCAGATGCCGTCAGCACGTCACTGCTGCCAGCCGTCAAACTGATAGTAGCAGTCTCCGCGGACTGCTTTACAATCCGCCCGATATAGCAGCGCTGCCCACCGTTGTCAAAAAATCCTTTTACTGCATAGGGAAGATATTTGTCTGCCCCGAAATAACTGCCAAAAACCCTTTGGTACTGCAGCCAGTTAGTAACCAGTGCAGCAGCTGTAGGCCCTCTCTCTGCCTCACCTAAAAAACCGGCTGTACTGGTGGATACTCCTTCAATGGGTTTTGAACCAATTTCAATTTCTTCAACATAAACTCCCGGTGATAAGTATTCCGGCATTTTTCATCCTCCTTTTCTTTTGTTTATTTCTTAGCACTTAAGCCGTTGTCAGTTGAATTACGCCCAGGGAAACCTGTTTGTCCGCAGTGATTTCCACCTCCCGGTTAAAGATTTGGTAGTCCGGATGATGCACTTGTAAGCTGACGTTGAATTTATTAGCCTTAATCGTCCTGAAGTAGATTACAAACTCCCCCTTCTCGTTAGTTAGGGTTTTTAAAACAGGCATCAACGGAGTTTTGGCAGGATGGTCAAACTTAAGAGGTGACGCTAAACTGACGGGTTGAACTGCCGGGTTAGCAGGCACGGGCGGCGCAATTTTAATGACTTCGTTACACATCTTATTGACATCTTTAGTCATCAGCAGATCATCTGGAGTGAGCTCTCCGTAAATATCGGCCAATAATATAGTTCTATCCCCCGCTTTGACAGGGTTTTTACCTAGCTTTGCCTGATCAGTGTTCTCCGGGTCGGTAACGACAGCCTGTACACCGGCTTTCGCCAAGCTTTTACCCGCCGACCCGTACACCAGTCCCCGGATTAGGGCGACACTCCCGGTAAAGGGGTAGGCGCAGTGGGGGGTTAAACTAATATTTAACACCGGATATTTTGCGTCAAGAAGAGCGGTATTAACGGCCGATTCCCCGGGTAAGTAATATTGCGAAGCGACCTCAACTGAATAACTGCCTGGGAGTAAGTCAGTAAATACATAATATCCGCTTGGGTTTTTGACTGGTCCGGCGACGGCTTCTTTGATGCCGACCTTAATCCTGCCAACAGGTTCCCTCAGGGTATAATCATCAGTCACCCGGACAGCAAGGGACACTTTTTTCGTGGTCTTTTGAACTAGACAAAATTGGTCGGCCAAATTAGCTATCCTCCCCTATCACGTTGTACTCCAATTCCCGTGACAATACACGGCTGGTTCCCATAATCCGGGTGGAATCAACGGCCACCGGAGTGACCAGATAACTTACAGACGGTCTGAACTGTTTGTTGGTAAAGGTGCTCCAAAGCTTATTTGCATCGTCCAGTGAAAGGGCGTTCATGGATATTCTAAACTCATCATGCTTGCCGGCTAACCCGCCCTGCAGTGCCGGTCCGCTCAAAACTACATGGTCGTGCAGGATACTCATAGCCTTCCCTAGGATCCGGTGTTCTTCCAGTGAACGGGAGGCCAGATCGGCCTTTGAATAGGTTGTCAGCAAATAATAGAGGTCCAGGTATAAAGGGGGATACTGCAGCCGATTAGGTCCCAGTTCGAACATATCCTGGTTTCTCATGTCCGAATTCTCCACTACCTGATATAGGAAAACAGACAGACTGATGTCATCGGTTACGTCGGCCGGTGAGCATAATACTATCGAGTTCTCGTTCATGTTCAGGTCCTTCATATTGTCTCTAAGCAGTTTAATTAGGGTCTGCCCGATATCGGCAAACACCGTAAATTCGCTCATAACCCCACCTCTTCGGATTTAAGAATTCTTCAATTAATCCACTCATAATATTCACCAAAATCTTCTTTCAGACAGAGCTTACCGTTTTTTTGCATCTCATCCCTAGTGGCGCGGATAAGGTGCTCCATTCCGATGGCCGCGGTCTCTCCGGCAGCTAGAAATGCCGCTGCCAGGACAATGTTTTTGATATCTCCTCCGGCAATCCTAAACTTCTTTGCCAGAAATTTTAGATCAAGGTCCTCATTCCGCGGAGCATCTTCGGGAAACATATGCCTCCAGATTTTTTCCCGATGTACTTCATCTGGGAAGGGAAAATCTACAATAAAGCGCATCCTGCGGACAAAAGCATCGTCCATGTTATTCCGCAGGTTGGTGGCCAGTATCGTTATGCCGTCGTATTCCTCTATCTTCTGCAGCAGATAGGCCGTTTCGATATTTGCATAACGATCATGGGCATCCCGGACCTCCGACCGCCTGCCAAAAAGGGCGTCGGCCTCGTCGAAGAAGAGAATGGCATTACTTGTTGCAGCCTCATCAAAGATGCGCTGCAGGTTTTGTTCTGTTTCACCTATATATTTGCTGATGACCTGGGACAAGTCGATTTTGTAAAGGTCCATCTGCAGCTCACCAGCAATAACCTCGGCTGACATGGTTTTGCCTGTGCCCGGAGGACCGGAAAAAAGCGCGTTTAGTCCTCTGCCATAAGACATTTTGCCAGCAAAACCCATTGATCGTATACAACATCACGGTATTTGACCTGACTGCAAATTTCCTGCAACTGTTTTAGCCGGTCAAGCGGTAGGATTATATCGTCCCAGGTGTATCCCGGTTTTAATTTTTGTGCTAGGCTGCTCAGTTTCTGATTCGACTGAGCCCGACAAGCAGCGTACAGGTCCGCCATAGTTACCCGCCTATCCCCCGGGGGACACCAGAGGGCCCGGTGATGGGCCACGGCAAGAGCATCCCGGATCTGTCCCGGTGTAAATCGAAATTTACCGGCCAGCGCCCGCCAATCCGGATTAAAAGCCGGGGTATCCGCCCCCAGATACTCTTCACTGAGTTCCTCCCACAGGTTTTGCCTAGCGGTAACATCAGGCGCCGGAGCTTCAATGTCAATGAAGACAGTTTCTCTTATTACCCCCTGCGGGTTCCATGGGCGCCGACCCAGTAAAAAAGTTAACCGTGAATAGGTCTGCACCGCTTCAATCAGTGATTCCACTTGCAGCAGGCTTTTATCACCTCCGTCAAGGAGATGGTCAAAATTCACCATGCACAATATTGCTCCCTGCAGCGCAGCTTCTCGGCCGAGTAGCTGCATCAGCTCCTCGAAGGGAATCCAGCTGTCCAGCATTCTTTCCGTATCACCGTAAATCAGTGGCAATTCAAGTTCATCACATAACGATTCAACAAGCAGTTTTTTTCCTGCGCCATATTTCCCGTGGCAATAAAAAATCACACCTTCCCCAACTGAACCAGATTCACCAAAATATGAATATAGAAATTCCTTTACTCGCTGCCGAGTTTCGATGCCCTGAAATTTCCCTGACTTGTCCGCTCCGGGAAGAACCAGGCTAGCTACAGGGGCAAGCCGTACATCAATCTGTCCGAATTCCAAAAGAAAATCTACGATCCGGTCATTCAGTTTAAGATTGCGTGATATTAGTGGGATCAAATTCCCTGGTGAGTTATCTGCCAACTGCAGGAGCCCGTGTTTGATAAGTGGCGCCTGTGGCGAAAAAACTGACCTGGCCACAAGTCGTTCCTGAGGCTCAGCGCACAACAGTTTAAGTATCAGCTCAACGTCAGGCTTTTGGCGGGTAACATCATTCTGCAGATAAGCATATAGTTTACCGTACTTGCGCTCCAGCTCCACGGCCAGACAAATGATGATACATTGCTGCTCAAAGTGCGTCAGGTTGAATATTTGGGCGAGATGATTTAAGGACAGGTAAATTCCGTTATTAAGACTGGCCTCTCGCCGTTCTCTGATCCTTAGAGCTTCGACCCGTAGGCCCTCACGAATTTGCTCGATCTTTATTTCGCGCAGTTGGCAGCTCTCATCATCCTTCGGGAGCACAGAAACATCTCCGAGCAGTCCAGCTATTTCCTCCTCAGACAGTACCAACCCCCTAAATTGTTGCAACGGATCGACCGACCGCACCTGCTGCTGTTTGAGTACCTGTAGGTGAATAATCATGTCTAACTGATTAAGTTCATCCAAAAGATACTCTCTGCTATCAGAGTACATCTTCATCATCCTTCGCCTGTGGGAGAGTAATAAATTTTTTCCTTTTTGCTAGAAGAAATATTACACAATCCACACTAAATATCCTTTGGAGATAATGTCGATCTACGTCAAATACTTGATTTTATGGAAAAATATTTATTAATGGTAAAACTTTGTTATATATTTATTTGAGAAAACATATTAAAAAAAGCAGCAAAGAGCGAATAAGCTTTGCCTCAATAATACCCGCGAATTTATGCCCAGCTTCTCGAAAATGCTTTTAAGTTGGGTTTTAACCGTGTTCTGGGAAATATACAGCCTTTCTCCTATTTCCTTGTTAGAAAGCCCTTCTGCCGCAAGATTTGCTATCTCCATTTCCCTTTTAGTAAGAACAGGCTTGCCCTCTTCAAAATACTCCTTCCTAATATGTCCAACTGCTTTCTTATATGGCTCGAACAACTCCAGTATCCTTGCAATACCTTCACGGTAGCTGCCCTGTGGCTGTAGCTCCTCCAACAAAGGCAATATGTAATCGCAGTTTTCCACAAAGGGCATGTATACCTTGTCTGGCATGGCAATATCAAGTGCCTTTTTCAGCGTGTCCAGAGCCTCATTCTGCCTAGATATCTTGTAGTTTGCCGCTGCATGGTATATGTAGGTATGAATCTGTCCCAGTAGGTTAGGAAAAAAGGAAGCTATTTCAATAAAACCCTCAGTGCTGCCGATAATCTTTAAATATTCTCCGTTGATTAACAGCACTCTGCCGTAAACAATATTCAGAAAAGCCATAGCTGGGAATAAGAGTCTTGTATTTCCGAATTCTCCGTTTTTAACCCACGACTGAATATGATTCTTGATATTTAGGCAAGAGTATATATATGCTTCACACATATCCAGTGTATGCATAAAAAGGTACCATTTCTTGTCATTAATATCTGCCCGCATTTTCTTAAATAAATGAAGTATACTGGGAAAATCGCCTTTCATAAATGCCAGTTTTATCTGCAGGAAAACAGCACAAATACGGATACCGGCCTGTGAAGTTTCGTTTGCTGTCTGTAAAGCATTATGCATTACGATCTCCGAATTTTCAAAATCCCCCAGATAATAATAGTGCTCTGCTTCCATGACCTTCTCAGCACCTTTTCCGTGGTCATTAGTAGCCTGGTAGTAGAAAGGCATGGCTTCTCTAATGATTTGCACCTCGCTTTCAAGCTCCCCGGACTTCCTGTAAAACATATACAAAACAGAAGGTGAGCCGAAAGTCCAACTGCCTTTGCCGTCAAGAATAGATGAAGGTGATTCGAGAAGGCTGCATGCACGTCTATGATATTCTGACATTTTCCCGATGTCATTGTATCCAGTAAAGCTCAAAAGCAGCTCATACTCACCGAGAAGCCTGTTTTTATAGTCCACATTTAGGCCGTCCATGTCCCGCATATTCGTCACAAATTCAGCGCATATTTTTTTAAACAGGTCAGTTTCATTAAATGTAAACATCCGTCTGGCTAAAATAATCATTGCATACGGAAACTTCTGTTTGCTTTCCGTTGGGCATTCCTCAAAGTATTTTATAAACAACTCTTTACAGTCGTAATTGAAGCTTTGTCCCTTGTCAATCTCAATTGCCTGGAGCAAAGCATTAAAGTCACCCGCCAAATAGGCATAGCTCATGGAAACAAGATATTCTCCTATTCCCCTATACCAATCGGCAGCTTTATTATACAGAGCCTCCTTATAGGACTTCTCTTTATTATCCAGTTGTTCCCTGAGAAAACTCTTTAACACACTGTGTATGTGATAGGTTTTTTCCCGGGAATCATAGGTTACAAAAGCGTTTTTTTCCACAAGTACAGCAATATGTGCTACTGGATTATCTCTTTTCCAGATATAACCCGCCTGTTCAAAGGTAAAGCTGTTAAAAATGCTCATATTAATTAATAAATCCCTTACTATTTCTGGAAGAGGACGATAAACTATTTTATCAATAAGTTTATGAATATCGGCTAAATGTAAAGAACTGCCCTCTGTACCATAGTTCAGCATGAGCAGATACAAGGCGCTAATCCAACCTTCTGTCAAGGAGTAAAGTTTTCTTGCATCATCAGCATTAAGGCGTTTTCCGCATTGCTTGTAATAGCTCATGATATCCATGGGCGTAAGTTCAAAAGATTCCTGTTTTATATGATAGAGATAACCCTTCAATAGCAGTTCTTCAAGTCTGGGGAAATATGTATACCTGGTTGTGAGAACAATATGCACGTCCGTTATTTCACTCATCACAAGAAATTCAATAAAGCAGTTTATTTCTGCACATTCAGTTAGGTGATAATCATCTATTACAATCACTGATTTGGCAGGCAATTCAATGCGCTCGATTATATTTAGTGCCTTCCCTAGCGATACACTGTCATTGGGAAATTGAAGCAGTAACAAGCTCTGGGACTGTTCCTCAGCAAATCCGCTGAATAGATGACAGAAACCGTTCCAGAAAGTGCTTATTGAATTTTCATAAACCCTTTGCCACATGACATTGGCCTTGTAAAAATTAAGCTGCTCCCGAACAGCAGTTGTTTTACCATAGCCCATAGGCGCTTCTACTATTGTCAGTGGATAATCAGGAATCTGGCGCATTGCGTTGGTAATCAGTTCTGAAAAATACAGGCTTCTAGTATTATACCTTTCACTTTTACGCATAATTTTCTCCTAAACTACCTTGAATAATTAGAAAATACAATTCAAGTTTTAACCAAATTATTTCAACTCCAGCTGTATCCTCCTCTAACATTTCAACATGTATCCTTCATATCCTCCTAAAATTATAGAAACAATCCAATAATGAACAGAAAATCCAATGTGTACTAATGATCTTGCAAAGGCAAAAAGCCTTGATGAGTCTTAGCGTTGTTTTTCAATACAAAATCCACTACACGTTATTGTATAGTGGATTTTTTTCGAGTTGTATGATGACCTCAATATAGTAACTATATTACGCTATGAGACAGCAAATACTATCCTTTCGTAGGCGGCGTCCACTGGCGGGTGACCTTGCCGATTAGGACCATATCCCCAGGGAAGAAGACTTGTTCAGGGTCAATGGTCTTACTTTCTGGAAAAAGCAGGTTTGTCACCGCAAATAGGGACAAATCACCCAGCTCAATTTTCCAACCGGAAAGTTTCTTATTTAACTCTGTTTTAGCACTATCGGCAACCGACTGGCTTACATTCTGCCAGTTGATGCCTAGAAAAGAGTAAGATGTTGGTTCAGCTTTTATCGTTGGCTGGAAGCTAACTTCAGGGAAAGAAATGTCCACTTTTTCTTTATCCAGGATGGGCAATACACTGGTATCAAAGGAACATGAGAAATTAACGTCATCATAGGCTACATCTAAGGAGACATCCGAATCCATTCCACAAACGCAAGGGGTTCGTTTTTGATAAGGGAAACTATCTTTCCAACTACCATTACAGGATAACTCCAAGCTTGAAAGACCTAAATCCAATTTAATCAAAGAATATGGGAAATTCACCGTTCCATGCGGATATTCATTATGGTGACTTCCGCACTCCCAGCCAACGCTTATGGCGAACTGTTGGTCATACGCCACAAGAGAACCGGTAAAAGTTATTGAATACGTCCCTGTAGCTTGATTCTTGGTCAAAGTTGAATTCGGTACTACAGCATCCACTGCAGGATAGATCACCTTATTCCATAGAAGGTCAGCGGAAAAATATACCGCGGCATCATAGTCATTGCTAATCGGCCATGTCATGTCAGGCCAGGATTGGCGCATGCCATGTTCCGGTGGTTTTTTCGTAATAGTTAAAATATACAGGCAAAGAACCGCAGGCCAATCGTTTTTGCGTTCTTCTGGAGGGATATAGGTACGAAAGTCAAACACCTTCGGTTGCAAAAATTCCTTGTCTGCCGGAATACGCACTGTACCGATCTTCCAAGGTTGCAGCTTTTGCCTCTTGAAATAGGCTGCCAGTTGATCACTCATATTCGTGTCGATGGCCGGATCAAACGTGATGTTTTCAAATTCGAATATGCCCTGCAGGGGGTCAATAAATACGGTGTTGCTGTCCACTTCACCTTGCAGCTGTTGGAGAGGAGCTTTGGTCCGCACAAGTACGGGATTTTCCGCCGTGCTCTGAATCTTCTTTATTTCTTGCCCAACTTGCTGACCCTTAAGCCATGTAGTAATAACCAGGTTTCCTTCCGTTAGAGGAATGTTAACCAACGCTTGCTGGCTACTATCCGCCAAAAATTTTAATGAGGGGGGACCTGCTATCACATCAAGATCATAAACCACCTGAATGCTGCCAGGCAGGTCTTGTGTGTAAGCGATCTTGATTTCCTGTACGAAGGTGCGATCTCCCTGAAATGCCTCCTTTGTCTCTATCTCCCAGCGCTCCTTCCAGAGATCATTTATCCGGTCAATTGAGGCGAAGGTCAGGACATCCCAGCCGTCTGTAATACTGTGTCCGTTAAGATTAGAAATGAATGTTGGCGGTAGCGGGACAGAAGTAGAATCATTCGCTACCAATCCTAAAACATTATGGGGTGGCGCTATCTCCCGCATGGCGGGCGTACTTGAATAAACAGCCTCCAGCATGAATTTGAGAGTCACCTTTGTAATTCGACTATTGAATTCAATTCCCTCGTTTTCGCTAGTTGCGGGAACGCTAATTCGCCATGTTTGGAAAGGAGTGAGCTTGGTGAAGTACTGCCCCCAATCCTTTGCCGGCCGCGTACCAATGATCGTTTTGTCGCTTGAAATATCATATACAATATCCCATTTTCGTGATCCTGTTTCATAAGTCAGTACCTCGCGATGAAGCCCACGATCGTGCATGGGGTCTCCCGTCGATTCCATCAGTACATGACATTTACCGGTTTTTGTTTTTACCCCCTCAACCCGGACATCAACCGAGTTAATTCTTACCCGAGCCAGCGTATCAAAATCGCTCTGATTCATCGGGATTTCCACGGCCACACCTAAATCTGAAAGCAGCTCAGCAGAAGTCACATGTTGAATAATATACTGAACCGGCTCCTGAAGGTCTGTCGGTGGGTAGGGATAGAGTTGGAGTGCTCGGACGGCATTTACAGCTTGAACCGCAAGGGATTGTCTCACACTACTGATATCAAAATGAGTAATTACAGTTGGTTGGCTCAGGTAGTGATAGGTCATTGACGCATCCTGAAGTGCTACCATGCGGGTCAGGGTAAGCAAAACTGTGTTTTGCCTCTGTTGCAGGATTGCATTAAAGCTGCCGAGATCTGCCACGTAGTCAATTCCTGGCGCCAGATTCTTTATATTTAACTTGGTTTGGAGGGCAAGAAGTCGAGCGGCTTGTCGCTGATTAACCTGACTTTCAGATCTCTCTGCAAAGAGGTCAAATTCAAGCTGCGCCTTCTGTTGAAGTATAGGAATCAGCGACTTGCCGACGGCAGTCATATTTCGAACAGCAGCCACATAATTGGCCACCTCGCCAGCCACAAACTCTTCAGCCGGCTTAACGGCAGCCTCGGCTCCGTTCATGAAAAGATCCCAATCAGTTTCGCTCGGGGCCTGACTTTCCAGTCCACCCGGAGGCGTGACTTTCGCCAAGTCAGCGGCATCCAAAGCCTCTTTAACTCCTTCCTCAATTGTATCCTTTAATTTATTGACACTCTCCACGATCTTGAGAAATGCCTCCAGCTTTTTCAAGGTTTTCTCAACTTGGTCATTGGGCAAATGTTTCAACGATGCAACACCAAACCAGATGCCGCCTAACACTTCAGTTAAACCTAGTACAAACTCGAAGACAGCCTTTGTAGTCTCTTCAGCCTTTTTTACTTCTATGGCCTTGGTAAGTTCATCTTTGGCCTCATCCAGCTTAGTCTTTAATGTTTGGAGCTGATCGTGGATCTGCTGGCTACGCTGATCTAACTGCACAATCATGTCCTGTTTTTTGCCAATAATCTGATTGTGGTAATTGACAAGATCCTTTTCCTTATCGACCATTGCATTGTTCTGATCAAGCAGAAACTTAGCAACTTCCCGAATGTTGTCATTCAAGGTCGACTCTTGATAAGTGCGCTGAATCTCAGCATTCTTTTCTCGAATGGCTTGGTTAACTTCATCTATCTGCTCTTTATAATCCTTGGCAGCATCCAGCAATTTGTTCACGGCATCCTCGAACGCTGTGTACCGCAACGGAGGCACGCAGGGTATACGCGGACCGGTTACCTTCGAAGGGTCGGCAACGGTTCGTGACAACGCCAAGGCATTAGCGTATACCTGCATGAGTTCGGGTGGAATCGCTTGGGTATCTCTCAGAGATTCCACTGTCTGGCTGCTATAATTGAGAATCCAGGTCAAGCAGTTCCAGGCTTCGACAGCTGTCTGCTGTAACTCAGAGGCTAGTTGCATCTGCGGTGTCAGGGGAACAGAAGCAGACATGAGCAGGGTTTCCAATCCTGTTTGGATGACCGAACTGCGCCACTCGGAATCCATATCATGAGTGGAGTGACTAAGGAGAGGGCTAGGGAATTTACCTGCAAAAAAATCCTCGTATGAAACAGCCTTCTTGTCAGGAGAGAGCGATACTGCATATGTATCAAAGACCACGCGACGTTCATTAGATACCTCTGCTTCTTGGAAAATACAGGTCCCAATCATTGAACCACAGTAAAACTGGAGTGGGCTCCATGTCTTCTCTGAGAGCTTGATGGTCGGGGTTCCCTTCTCAGTCGCTTGAGCTATAAAAAGCCGACAAACCAAGGTCACGTTCTGTACATCAGAGAGATCGATATCGGCCCCTACCTCAATGACATCAGCAACAATAACCAGCTGTTTTACACCCGACTTATTCATAGCCTGCTGTTTCCATATTTCATCTAGACGAACGTACATCTGGGTGATGCTCAGGTACGGCGACCAGAGGAGTGACACGGTATCCGGTCGGCTGAAAACTTCATAAATCGTAGCATAATCAATAGTATTATGATTAGGGAAGGCAGCGGGACCGGCAGCCTCACCACCAAATCGACAGACAAAGCTTTGCACTGCCACATTATTAAGCATTGGCATTATCGAGTCCTTTATATCATCTCCCAAAGATAAGGTGTACAAGGTTCGGTGAGGTGCCTGCCCATGCAAGGCTGTGATCGGAATTAACTGCGCCCCTGTGCAAGTCAAATCGGTCAATCTCATAGCCTCGTTATTAGCCTTAGGGTTTAAAACAAGGCTAAAAATAGATTGATCCAAGCCATAGGTATCATCTTTCAAAAATTGAGCAAAGACATCAAAATCAGGGTTCCGCGAAAGTAATCGAACTGGGGTTTGGTACTTTAGATAGTTATCAGATGTCCAATAACGGAAGCCCAGAGACGAAACTCCCGACCAGTCTTCTTGCTTCAATGACTGGCAGATGAGATCGAATTTATCCAGGTCATAGACAAATACCTGATAGGCAAGATCTCCTATGGATACCGACTGAACAAAGTGTGAGCCAAAATCTCGAGAAATAAAGTTCAGGATTGGGTCGACACTCGTAGGGGCAAGGACAAGTCCACCCATATCATTAAAGGAGTTTTGAGTCTTAAGCTTCTCAGTAAGTGTACCGACCTGCTTTTTGAAGTCATTACAGAGCTGGCTATAGAAGTCTCGCGCGGAAGGGCACGTCAGAGTTGCCATGGCGCCATTTAGATTCCGTGAAACCCTCGCCAGCACAAAACCAATATTAGCATCATCTCTAGCATGTTTAGGCTTTATGCCAAATAAGCTTGCAAGGCTCTTATTTATCTCGATATTTTGACTACTGTAACGTTGTACCGCTGCAGCCCCGCCGAAGGTGTCAGGTCGGGCCTGGATTGCGTAGGGTGCAAAGAATGCACTAATAAGGGCTGTCCAGTTCTTACAAGGCGTGAGTTCCGGAAAAGGGCCGAAGATAGCCTCTTCCTGTTTCGCCTGAGCTAGAATAGCTTCCACTGGATCACCTGTGCCATTCGCAATCGAGCTGAAGAATAGTGTATTAACATCGGGTTGTAAGCCAGCAACAAGGTTGGTGCGCTGACCAGGTAATACTGTTGATCTATATTGGAAATAGGACATTACTTACATCCTCTCTTTACGGTAATTCGCCATAAATTCCTCTTACCCACCAATATCCATACGCCCCTCGTATAATCAAATGAGTTCCAGCCCAAGAGTCCTTCAAATTCCAAGAACGTGGCGCTTTTTATTGCCCTTCAAAACTGAAAAAATAATTAGAATTGGTCCTCGAGCAAAATTGCAAAGACTATCTTTCCTGCGCAGAGCACCATCAAAAAGCACTTCCAAACAGTAATCTCAATTGGCATTTTTATACGACTAACTTCATCACCTCCGAAAAACTAAAAATCGACCATACAAAATAAGTGTACCGTGGATTTTTTCAGTTTTATATCACCCAGTGGGTGATCTTTGGAATCGATTTTCTTTATTTCTGAGCCAGCTGAAAAAGCTCATTTATATATATTTCAATTTTGTTGTCCCACCGAATACAAATTCCATCAGTAGTCGCCTGTTTAAAAAACTCCTTGTCCGCAAGCATGGCGAAGCGAACCGTTCCCAGTCTTTTTTCCATGTTCAAAATGATACTGCTGCCATTCCCTAACAAAACCTCCAGATGGTAATCTTCCTTAGGCACTACGTTAATAATCTGAAGCATACAATCACCCCCAATTAAAAAAATCCACTAAACGTAATTGTATAGTGGATTTTTTTCGATTTGTATCACCCGGTGGGTGATTTTGGGATTCGATCGATTATCTTCTATCATTTAACCAGGTATAAGGTGGATGAATGACTATCACAAAGTTCTCAGCACATCGATGTGCTTAAAAATATTCAAGGTCGCCTTGAAGGTCAAAAAGCAAAATGTCTTGAGTGTATCATCTTTATGTCCTCAAGGCTTTCATAATTTTAATTTTGATCCCCCTAATAATCTAGTCCACGGTCGTATTAACGTATTGAGGAAGATAGATCAAAAAATGATGAAACGGTGAATCCTTATTTGTGTTAGTATGTGTTTAAGGCGAACTAAAGGGGGAAAAAACGTGAAGTGTACTTGTGGCCATGAAGTTGGAACCTACCACAATTGCCCTAACTGCGGGGGACCTGTTGAAAATGACAAGACACTCTCAGCGTCAGAAGATAAAAAGGTTACTGAACAACTGCCTAAAGATGGAAACGGCGAGGTTGAGGACATTGCGGTAAGTGCCCAAATAAGCTCTAGAAAACCGAAAAAAATCAAAATCGCCTCTTTCTTAATCATAGCTGTTTGCCTAGTATTAGCAGGCTGCAGCTACTACTGGTTTAAGACGGTTTATCAACCTGATCAGAGCCTAGCCAGGGCTACCAAGCTCTTAAGTATTGGACAAAAATCCGAAGCCGATGAGGCTTTTCGTTCCTTCATCTCTAATTATCCACAACACGCCAAAGTTGCCTTTGCTTATGGGAAACTATTTGAGCTTAATTTTAGTGACGAGACCAAGTCCGGTGATATTTTAAAAATATTGCAGGAGAAATATCCTGCCTCAGAAGAATATGCCAATAGCTTAGCCAAATCAGCCGCTCACCAGATCGATACTTTCACACCGCTTTACGATAACTACTACAATACTGGGCTTGGAAAGGATAAATATTACTCTAAGGCCAAAAGTCTTCTCAACGAGCTAAATGCGCTTGGCGATTCAAGCGCATTTATTACAGCGGGTGGCAATGATCTCATTTCCAAACTGAACCAAATAGTTAACCCTCCTTTTGGAGCTATCGAATTTCAGCTTGCCTTAAGCGACTACATCAACATTGAATCTGTAAAACATGCTGATAAACCGAAGGTTACACTAACCAGAAGTGATGGAACATCTGCTAAAGTACAATACGACAATGAGACTAGAATTGTTAGCTCGTATGATCTGGCTCCGGGAAACTACAAATTGGATATCAATCTGCTAAGAACTGTTGGAGCCCACCGCGACAGCTATTTTGGTGGGGAATCATTTACCATCGTACCTGGGCGCAAATACAAAGACATTACGTACCTGTTTAAGAAAAAGGAGTCTAGCTCAACTCCTGATAATATTGCTCGCCGATATTTGGCTCTAGACAACAATACTCAGCTTATTGTTGCTAAACAAATAGTCCCATTCTCTGATTCGCCTGTGCCAACAGAGATTACCGGAGCAGTTTTACCTCAGGGATACAGCATTCCTGAAAATGATTATTATCTCTTCGACTTAGATAACGATAGGAAAAATGAGCTTATTGCTTATTACCTGAAAACGCGCTCACTTGCTGTCTTATATTGGAATGGTAAAGCATTTGAGGAGCAAGTTAAATTTCAAATTGGAAGTAACTATTCAAATCTTGACTTTTCTATGTATCCAATAAGCATTAAATTATATAAGCTTGAAGGTATTTCATTCCCTGTCTTGGGACTAATAACTACATGTGGTGATATCGGGAGGTATCCGGAATTAACGCTCATAAATTGGAATGGCAAAGACGGATACAACATCATTTGGGACGCTACGGCCGGAGACCAAGGTGATTGGGAAATATCTAAAAATGAGATCATTATGAGTCAAGACAACCACCAAGTGTAGGAATATATAAGTTTTGCATTTTAGTAATGGGAATTTGTTCATACAAAAAACAAGACATCACAATTGGAGTGGGCAACACCATGAATTGGATACGCCTTCGTCATCCCATGATATCTATCGAGCTTATTTATACAGGTTGGGCCGGAAAGTTCTACTGGTCCAACCCGTTTTTTCTTATATTTGGTTGCTGCAGTTTAAGACATTGCTGATCTTATGCTTAACCATGTTTTTAATGGCTTCTCTGGCTGGTTTGAGATACTGGCGAGGATCAAAGTCAGCTGGATTGACAGCCAAATACTCCCGAATGGAAGCCGTCATGGCAAGGCGGAGATCCGTGTCAATGTTTATTTTGCATACCCCCATGGTTCCAGCCTTACGAAGTAACTCTTCGGGAACGCCCTGAGCTCCTTTAAGTTCTCCTCCGTACTGGTTGCATTTGGCCACAAAATCTGGCAACACTGTGGAAGCCCCGTGTAAGACCAACGGAAAACCGGGTAGCAGCGCGGTAATTTCTTCAAGGCGAGCGAAATCAAGCTTAGCTTCTCCCTTGAACTTATAGGCTCCATGACTGGTACCAATCGCAATAGCCAGGGAATCACAGCCCGTTTGATGGACAAATTCACCGGCCTGCTCAGGATCAGTATAGCTGCTATCCTTAGCCCTGACATTCACCGCGTCTTCTATGCCGGCTAATCTACCTAATTCAGCTTCCACCACTACGCCTTTCGCATGGGCATACTCTACGACCTTTTTCGTCACGGCAATATTTTCGGCAAAAGGCAACTTTGAGCCATCGATCATCACAGAGGTAAAACCACCGTCAACACAAGCCTTGCAAATCTCAAAATCTTCCCCGTGGTCCAGATGCAGGCAAATCGGTAAACCTGTGTCCTCTACGGCAGCCTCTACCAGCTTCATCAAGTAAATGTGCCTAGCATACTTCCGAGCTCCCGCAGAAACCTGCAAAATAAGAGGGGCGTTTTCTTCCTTTGCTGCATCTACAATTCCTTGAATAATCTCCATATTGTTGACGTTAAACGCTCCGACGGCACATTTCCCATAGACTTTCTTAAACATTTCAGTTGAAGTTACCAGTGGCATACTAATTTCCCTCCCGATATTTTTATTTAGTTTGTATACTTTCGCAGAATCTTACTCAGATCAAGCTTTGTTTCTCTTCGTTCCTTTTCAAACTTTAATTATAGACTAATCAGATTATCGTCAAATGGTAGCTTCTTTGGAAAATCAAAAAACTATTATAATTACGCTACTTTCTCGCTGCGAGGGATAACGTTCAAATTACCTCGTATTCATAGTCTGTTTGGCAAATGAAAGTTTGAATTAATGGATAGAACAGGAAATCATCTATTTCCTGCTTAACTAAACTTGTTTCCATTTGGCCGCACTCCTTAAAATCAACTACTCAAAAGCAGCTGAAATAGGTGAATGATCACTAAGCTCGGACCATTCTTCATATGGGCCGGCCTCTACAGCCTTTAGCCTTGTCATAAAGTCCTCTGACGCAAAACAATAATCAATGTGGTATGCTTTGTTCTTCTTCCTATACATATATAAAGTGTGTTGGGTCTCTCGACCTTGTTCCTCTCCAAAGTAAAGATGATACGCACTATAGATTCGTTTTTCTTTTAGATAGTTAACAACATCAGTATGGGTTCCAGCGCATTACTTCCATACACTTCGATAAAAACTTCTACCAAAGCAGGGTCAAATTGGGTACCAGAATATCTTTTTAGTTCTTCTATTGCATGTTCCATTGTTCTTGGTTGCGATCTATAACTACGTGGGGAGGTTATAGCGTCAACAGTATCTGCAATGC
>NZ_AGAF01000275.1 GCF_000224515.1 Desulfosporosinus sp. OT
TAATGAAAATGCTGAAACCCTTGGTATTCAAGGGTTTCTTCTTTTTATCTAGCTTAGTATGGTTCTGTCATTTGAGGTCTAAGGTCTTGTTGGGGACAGATTGGGGACAATAGACTACAATATTCTTCACGAGATCTGCGAAACCTCTCCAACAATTGAAGATCTTTTGCAATATATCTAAATCAATATTTGCAATTTGCAGGCTGATTAATTTAGTCGTATTTCTTTACCAATACCTTTATTACATCATGCCGCCCATATTTTAATAAGAAGAAACATCTTTCATGTCGGTTTACGAAATGGAATAAATCAAGGAAATACAAGGCTTTTTTCAGTTCTCTACTGAGACATCTTTCCTTATATTTATCGTTTTTCACAGGATTGCGTTACCAAAATGTTACCTGCCCTGATCCTGAATACACTTTTGTCGCAGGTTAGTGACCCTTGATTTATGTTACTGAGAGATTGGAACTGCTTGGTTGTTTTGAATACAAATGATCAACAAGGGCTTGAAAGTTGCTTTTCAATGTCATCAAGCAAGCATCATTAAAAAAACAGAGTTCTCCATTTTCATAGGCGTTTTTAGAAGATAAAGAGAACAGCCTCGCTCTGTCTCAATCCATTCTAAGAAGCCCAGTACAAATTCCTTAGTAAGCTGAACCATCTTAAATCTCTCAGGAGCTAGCCCTTTGCAGGTTTCACAGTAGGTAAGGAACAGCTTGAATGTATCCCTGTAGGCAGCAATCGTATGGGAGCACATTTTTCTGACCGGAAAGGTACTGAGAGAGGAAACTGGTAAGGTATCTCGGGAAGTCACTTTCCCTCATACTAGCCGTCCCCCGTTCGGAATAACATATCCAAATTCTGCTTCCGTTCGACTGATCAGATCGGGATACAAGTCTGCTGTAAGCCTCAAATAATATTGAGTTCCCCGAAAATCGGTATGTCCCATATAGGCTGCTAGATAGGGAATAACCGTCATAAGTTCCTCACCGGAAAGTACCCATTTCTTCAGACAACAGACAACGAACGTTTGGCAGCGGTCTAGCATTGGCTTCGTCAGATGAATTCCGCTGTAGCCGTTGTTATAATAATAAGCATCGAAATCGTTCCAATTCTCTAGTCTGTTTCTTGTATATGAAGTTAGTCATCTTCTTTTCTTGGATGAATGTACAGAGAAGTATCCAGATTGGATTGTATTTTGTAAGAAACCGTTTAAATGGCCTGCACATGTTGTGAAGTATCTGGGACGCTGTTGTTTTTCGTAAAATTCAGCATAAATCTTATTAAAAATATTCCCTGTCTAAGCATTTTCAAAGGAATAAAGAAGATTGAATTCCCATAAACAAAGTCATTTCGGCAGACGGTTTAGTACAATTCGAGATTCATTATGTTCTGTTCACTACTAATCTAAGTGCTCTTTTTTAAGCCACTGATTTCGATCGTTGGCTTTTTCTGTGTCAAAGGCTATCTCAGGACAATTATCTAGAGATTTATGATGTTCATTACTTCAGAAAAAAGGATAGCGTTCTAGCATGAAGGGGTCCATATTCAGTGAAAACGTGAAAAAAGGTCCGATCGTTACTAAAATGGACCCTATAAAATCGAGTCAGTTAATTTTTGGGCATGTATGCATCTTTTTTAACTGTCTACTTTATAGGGTCCAATTTAATAATACAGAGGCCCTTATTTTTTTTCCATATGAAATGGTCATTAATTTCAGAACAGCAGCAATCCCGTTGATTCTAGGCTTTTTAGCTTAGTTTTAATAATTTGTTACCCAGTTTATTCCACCCATTATTTTCTATCATATTTAATAATTGTTTCTCTTCCTTATCTGAATACGTATCAAAATTATATTGCTCATTCCATTTAATTACTTTAATTAGATCGTTATATGGTAAATACATTAAATGAGTTTGTTCTTTTCCATATATTAAATTAATTACAAAAATACGATTATAACTTTTCTGATCTTTATTTTCAAAATTTGTTGTAATAGGGTTATTAATCGTTTCCATAGCTTCTATAATTTTATCTGCTTCAGAGATTACAGTTACTAATTCTGGTTGAGCTTTTGGATAATCTTTCCTATAGATTGATATCTCAATTGATGAAGGGAATACATTATTACTACTATTATGATTTGATGTACTCGGAGCACTGACATTTGAATTTGAGTGTGGGTTACATCCTGTAACTAGCAAAATTATTATTATTATTATTGATAATACACGCACTTTAAAGCCCTCCCATTAGATATAACAATGAAAGACCTCTCTATTCAATTAGATGTTCCCACTCTCATGGGTGATAATTTTTTTATATTCAAACCAAAGTTTAAAAAGCGGTCAATTTTTGACCGCTTTTTTTATTATACTTAATCCCAATTCGTTCCCCAGTATCCTTTGAAAATTGAATAGAACAAATAATTTCCTCCGCCAATGGTAGGTAGTAGATTAACATCAAGAGCATGTGGAGTATATTTATAAAGTGCCCATGTCCCGTAATCTTTAACCCATATATAATTTTTGTATGTTACACCATTTGAAGTAACAGTTTTGTTATAGTTAATACCTGTGATCAAGCTCGGATAATTCCAGTACCCGGTTGGTGATTGCATCCAAAGATCTCTTAATAATCTAGTTCCTTTATCTATTTGAACATCAAAACCACTTGTTCCATTAATATCTCCACCATCTGTAGCACCATAACCCATTGCATAATAAAAACGGCGGGAACTATAAGACACAGAACCAGGAGATGCACTAACCAAAGAACTTTCCTTTTGAAGAGTAGCAATAATAACTTTTGGATTTATCATGTAGGTATCTGCTGCATTCCAGATGGCATGGGCTGGATTAATTGATGTTCCTGTATTATACACGGTACCGCTAGAGTTTTTTCTCCATATTTGAACATTATCTTTTAAGATGGAATTCTTATTAGTAAAGAAAGACTGAATGACGCTTTCTGTCATCGAAAATGTTGACGTATAAAATTGACCAGAAGAATACTGTGGCATATCATGAGTAATACTTGTCATATCAACCCCATTAACCATATAACTTTCGGGTACAGTTAAACTTTGAATGCTTATTTGTTCACTAGCATTTTTTGTTTGTTCCATTTTTTCTTTTGCTATTTGTTTTAAATCATCCTGACTTAATTTTAGAAGATTTTTGTTAATAGCAAACTCTTTAACCTGATTTTTTTTGTTATCCTTATACTCAGTTACTTCAATGTATTCGCCATTATCAACATACTCTTGTTTGTATCCCTTGTCATCGATAGAATCATTGATCTTCCCATTTTTGTAGTTGTATTTTACCTTAAGGCCATCGGAATGAAACTCCTGATCAATATGTCCCGTTTCATCATAAAGCAAAATATTAACCTGTTGTTTATTTGCAATCTCAGCAAGTTGATTAACAGTTACGTTGGATTGTGTACCTGCGTTTGCCTGTGTGGTTGGTGCTGCCGATATTCCGTAACAAAATAATAAACTACTTAGAAGAACTAAAGCTAATGCCTTTTTTAATACTTTCATTCAAATCCCCTCCATATTTTATTGAATTTTTGTGTTTTAATACATAGGTGTAACCCTTTAATTTAAATATCCCTTCTAAAAATTAATTCCTTTTTTGATTATATAGACCCTTGATAATCTTTTGATATTAGTTAAAAATTCTTCCTCCCATCATGCAAATCTCCCTTGTCACGGTAAAAGCACCGGTTACCCGGAACTCCCCGCACAGATCCCGGCGTGCAGATTTGTCGGGATAGATGTCAGGCGCCGCCTCCTTACTAAGGTCACGTTTCCTGACGCCCCCCTGCGATCCCGGACGGTCGGATTTCCCGAGTCCAGTTCTCACCCACATTTTGTGTAGGGGCAAACGTCTTCAGATCAAATGTTACTTTGCGGGTATTGATGATCTGTTGGCGTCTGTATTTAAATGGCTAAAGCCAATTAAATACTTCAAAAACACAACTTGTTCACCTAACCAATGACTTATGCCCCATGTGTTGTTGTCTCGGCACTTAATCATTTGGTAAACCTTGGTTAGATTATAACCTAGTACAAAAACTTTAACCACGTACCAAAGTACAGGTATTGATGAAAATTCCTGTACTTTAGTACTGGTTTTAGATATACAGTGCTTTATCAGGGGATAATATTACATTTATTCTTTCATCAAGACCCAACGAACTAGTTCCTACAATTTTTGAAGTATTTCAGGACTTCCATCCTTATTCTTTGACACCATTGTCCAAGCTACGACCGCTTTTGAGCGGGATTTTACACCGAGTTTAGACAGTATATTGCTTGTATGGAATTTTACAGTCCTAATTGTTATTCCTAATATCGAGGAAATTTCTTGATTGTTTAAACCCTTTACAATTAGATTCATGATTTCTTCTTCCCTGCCAGATAGTAATTCACCAATATCATTAGGTTGTGATGTTAAAGCTTTCTTATCGCCTTTATTAAATGCTGACTTCAAAAAAGGTGCCAAACCTTTAGAAAAGTATTCTTTTCCTTGCGCCACATAAAAAACAGCCTCGATCATTTCCTTTTTGTTACATTCTTTTAATAAGAATCCATGAACGCCTTTCTGTAGTGATTTTGTAAGATAACCTTTGGGATTGAGACCTGTAAGCATAATAATCTTTACTGCCGGGTGTATAGATTTAATATCGTCAATTAAATTAATTCCTGAGCAGTCCGGAAGGCTAATATCAAGCAATATAATATTAGGTGTTTTTAATTTTAAGAAGGTTAGACATTGATTTCCATCATTTGCTATTCCCAGTATCTCCAGCTTTGTTTCTGATGACAGTAAAGATACTGTTCCTTCCGCAAAAAGGGTATGGTCATCAACTACTAATACTTTTATTTTTTCTAATTTCTCATTACCAACAGACATTTTTTACCTTCCTCCTTATCTCGGAATAGAAGCTTTCAGGATGGTACCTTGATGAATTATGGAATTAATCTGAAGCTCACCACCAATGCCTTGGAACCTTTCTTTCATTCCAATCAAACCAAAATGTTCATTTTTTAATGACCAATCATCTATCTTGCTAATATCAAACCCATTGCCAAAATCTCTAATACTCAATTCAAGCTCAGAATCGTTAAGCTCGATGTAAATGTTTATCTTACTGGAACCCGAATGTTTCACGGCATTCGTTATCCCTTCCTGCAAAAAGCGGTAAGCAGCTAATTCTACTTGTTCCTTCAGGCGTACTCCCTCGCTAATACCAACCGTTTCTAATGAAATTAGCAACGACTCATTTTCCATTTTCTCTTCGCACATTATTTGGATGGCATAAAGCAATCCTAAATCATTCAAGGATGGTGGACGTAAATCACTACAAATTGAACGCAGTTCAAAGTTTAAGTTCTCAACTACCTCCCGCATATGAGCAATAGCTTTGCCATCCTTTGCGCTTGGACACTCTTCGGCAATGTCGTCCAACCATCGGTTCAAGTCTAACGCTAACTGCAACGAGCCATCGTGAAGATCACGGGCAATTGATTTCCTCTCTTGTTCAATACTTTTAAACAAAGAGCCAGTTATTCCTTGCAGCCTCTGAATTTTTCTTTGGTTGATCAGCGATCTTTGGGCAATCTCCTTGATTTCTTGCGACAACTCTTTGATAACAAACTCAGTTATTAAGCGTTGTGCCACTTGGCTGAAAATCAACGTAATTAGCGGCAATTCTTCTCGCTGAAACTCAATGCGGGAATAACGGTGACCTATAAATAATCCACAATCAAAATCATTGGAATCAAGAAGTATATAGAGCTCGGCAGGAAAACCCTTAGGTAGTTTTTTGGCACCTAAATTAATTTTTCGATCTGCTTGAAAATAAGTCTCTAGTCTGGATTGGTCATCATGCTTTTCCAAGAACCTTCCGGCTGCTTTTTTGAGATATCCCCCCTCATCATTCTGGGCAACAAGAAAAGCTCCCTCAACTCCCAGACTCTTTATTACCTCTTCTAAGATTAGCTCCTCCTCATGAAGTAAAGCCAGTCTCTCGTTTAACTTAAGAACTTTTTGGTCTAGATCTTGCTCCACAGACAACCACCCGAATTTTTTTAACAGCTTGACCATAATCAGGCGGAGCAACCTAAAACTGACCATTACCAGCATAATTAATGAAAACACGGCAAGAGTTACTTCAAGATTTAGAGACTTTAATATTTTCAGAAAGAAGAGTAAATATGTAACAACAAAACCAGAAAATATTCCTTCAAAGAAAAAAGCAATCGTAATCCTTAAAAGCCTGCGACTATCCGGTAAATATTTATGGGCTATGACATAGTACCAAGTAGCTGGAATTAAGGATACAAACAGGGAACTGACATGGGCATTCATTATCGGTTGGAAGCCAGAGATAATGGGAATCGCCGTCAAGAGAACGAATGGTAAGAACCCTATCGCTATGCCCATAAGTAGAATATTTGACTGGTTCTTTTCCGGTTTATCTTTCGGCAACTTTAATAAGGCACCTAAATTCCAAAGTGTGAAAAGGACTCCAATGCTAACCGTTACTAACACTAGTTTTCTTAATGGACTAATTAAGTGGACAATACCGACAGATTGTAGCACGGTTACGATTAATATGATTACAGACATCAATGTTAACATAAGGCGTCCTAAAAAGTTTACACGGTTCAAATTTTCATTTGAATAACTCGAGATAAAATTAATTAGAAAGATAGGTACTGCCGAAAAAATTATGTACTCTAATTCCCTAGCCAATATCAAATCACGGCTCGAAGCCGGAGCTAAGACGAAAGCCAAACTGATAACCCAGTTCAACCAAAATAAAGCACGGGCTTGAACCAGAAACGGACGTCTAAACCAGGACATAAACCCTAAAAACCAAAAAACGAACCCCAGGATCGCAAAAGGAATATCGCTTAGTGTTCTCCGCGAAAACGGAAGTTCAGGTATGTTAATCAACTGAGCAGTTGACTGGTCAGATCTACGGACTTCGAGAGTGGATGCTCCTTCTGCCTCACTCCATATTTGAATAGAACTGTTTTTACCCGGATCATCTTGATTGATTTTTAAAATCAAATCCCCGACTCGCACGCCTGATTTGTATCCTTGACCATCCGAGTCACTGGAAGTCACGATCCATTGTCCATTGACACTCTCAAGCTCAAGACCAACATAGGGTTGTTTATTAATAGCTACTGAATAAACAACCAACAGTAAGAGAAAGACGGCACTCGCATAATAATATGCTTGCCGCCTAAACATTTTCTTTAACAAGTTTGATCATCTTCTCTTTGCGTTTTTTCGGAACTGGAATTGCTTGAATGATTTTCATCGACTTTTCTCGGTATAGTTCATACATCACTCTACAGTAATGTACAGCCCCTTCATCAATGACCAGTTTTTTTAGATATTCCTGTTCTTCCTTCCCGAACTTTAATCTGTTACCTTTTATCTGAGTTAGTTTTTTGAACTGCTCGGCCGTATTACCATTGAGAATGTTCAAGAGGTAGACATAAGGTAGGGTTTTTTTATTATTCACAAAATCCTTTTTCTTTTCGAAGTCTAAAAAGTCATTTAAATCGTTCCTGATTTGGCTCATGATACCTAGGTATGTCCCAAACTCTTCTAGTTGAAGCACCAACGATTCGGACCCACCACCTAAGGTCGCACCGATCTTACAGGCACAGGCTGTTAGACTTCCTGACTTACGCTCGACAAGCTCATAATATTGGTCAAGCGTAACTTGCTCGCGAGTGTCAAATAGAGCTTCTTGGAATTGACCATCGCTGCACGTTATCCACATATGACTTAGGATTTGGCAAATTTCCCTGTAGACTCTGCTATCTCTATCATCAGATAACGTCAAAACAACCTCACTACTTAGCATACTTAAACAGATAGCTAGGTTCAAAGCATTAGCGGTGGGTATTCGCCGCCACGGTAGATCATCATGATCTTGATCTTGAATATCATCAAAAATATCGATTGCAAGAGCGGATAATTCCATGGCAATTGCGCCTAGTAGTGCAACTTCAGACACTCCGCTTACACACTCACAATTCATTAGCGTTAAGTGAGCCCACTTAAACAGTTCACCTGTCTCGCTGTCGGCGTTCAATGAGGAATTAATCATAGCGATCATTTCGGTACTAAGTTGGGATCTCGTCAGGATTTTATTAATATTGGCCGTTATAGCTTGATCAAGTTGAAGGTTCATCCCCTTCTATCCCCAAAATCCTGGTGGTAGAGTCCCAAGAGTCATGACATCGCCAGAAACCTCGCACTCTGAAAAAACTCTTTGGATGATAGTAAATTCATTAGTGTTTAGTTCCGCAGAAGGTAGTCCGTGTTCTCTCGATCGCATACTTTTAGGGTTTTTAACTAGGTTATGAACTAGCTTCGCAATACTTTCATTGCTCATCTTAAACATCCTTTCATTATTCAGAGTGATTACTTATTCTTCTTAATTGTTCAATTTCCTGTTGCAAAACTTAGCTTATCCTGTCGCATTAGAACAAATTAATGTTTAAACAAATAGCAGATCAAGTAGATCACCGTGTTGAATTCTGTGAACAGCCTCCCAGGAAAGATAGGAAGAATTCACATCTATATGGAAGATAATCCGACTACCCATTGCCTTCACCTTTATACGGAACACTAGTTCTAATCTTACTGAAACTCCAGTTCTGTGTAAAGTAAATTCATTCGCCAAATTATAGCAATAAGCTGTGAATGATAATGTAAAAGTGGTTCTTTCCAATGTTGAATTTTATCGTTTTTTCAAGCCGTAACAGTTTTTTCCTTAACATTTCAAAACTATTGCGGCCATACATTATCCTCTTTATAACCTTTAGCTTATTTACACTGCCTTCAGCAAGTACGTTATTGTATTCGTATCTTATGGCATTTTTTACAGCTGTAATATCTCTAGTTATGCCGTTTATAAACGAATTTATTTCACGAATGTTTAGGCCTGCCGCCCTATGTATCCACTGCTCCATTCGTTCAACATTTTTATCCACCAGCATTTTCTTGAATTCATTAACTATGTCTATAAGCTCTTTATATCGAGGATATTGACTATTCACTCTAGCTAGACATTCGCTGTCCAGCCCTTTGATTTTCTCTAATTGTTTGAATAATAGCTTTAACAGTAATTTACGCTCCACTAATTCTGTATTTTCTGACGTTATATTGTTGATATTGTAGGTATTCTGAATTAGCCTTTTCAACCCTGCTGCGTAATTTCTTAGTGTTGAGGAAGACCCTTTATAACCTTCTCGACGGATTTTTGCTTCAATTGCCGTAACGGCAACGCCTTTATCAATTAACACATTTATTTCACCTAGGTAGGGGTCTAAGATACTTTTTCGCTTAACATTATAACTTCCATGAATTGCCGTTATACTTTCATTCAGATATCTTGTAATCGTCTGCCTAGATAACTGTAGCTCTTTGGAGATTGATCTTATAGAGAATTCTTCCTCATGCAAATTCTTAACTGTATTTATCAGTTCCTGCTTCTTTAGCACCTTTTGGCCATGTGATAGCTCCATATTGCTTTTTACATACTGACTACGTTCTTCCTCGCTCATTCCCATCAATTTTTCCAGTGTCCGAATATCCATATTCAACTGTTTGCAAAGTTGTGTTTTGCTGAACCCGTCTGCTAGCATTGAAAATGCTCGGTTTGACTTTTCTTCTAATGTCAGTTTTTTGTTAGTTACAGTTACTTCTGATGTTACCGTTACATCATCTTGAGGCTTTTCAGGCACAGGCACTTTAATCAGTATTTTTGCTTTAAAATATTTCATCAGAAACTCTTTACAATATGAAGTTAAATTCTTAAGTAGATGAAATCTGTCACTTACCTGTATAGCCTCAGGATGTGCTGCTGCTATCGCATTGTGGTATGTAATCGAACCATCTCTCGAAACGACTTTAAGGTTTGGATAGGTCTTTAACCATTCTACTACATCGTTGCATTCTCTTGATGGGATTAAATCAATCACACGATGAGTTTCGATATCAACCATGATTGTTCCATAAGATTCCCTTTTCCTAATTGCAAAGTCATCGATGCAAACCATCGAAACTGATTTTTTTTCAATTATTGGTGTGCCTTTTTTTTAAGAGATTACAAATAGTGCTTTTACCTACTTTTGCAACCCTTGTGCTCAAGATCGAAGATGCTGTTAGAGAGCTTACATTTGCTGACAAATTAATTATTTCATCTTCTAGGCGCCTTGTCTTCTTGGCTTTGGCCGGCAAGAATTCAAAACACACGGTCACCTCTTATTCACAGCACTCATAGAATAAGTTATGTCCCAATTCGGTATGAGAGTAGTTGCTATTTTAGATACCCAAACTGCGATCTTGAGGCAACGGAATAGGTATATACCCCTCTCCGTCGATTGGCTCCCGTGTATCTGTATATCTGTAATTTTCCCAATCAACTTGTTTTACTTATGTTACCAGTATAACCTTATTTTTCAATTTCCTGTCTCACCTACAGGGTTCAGTGTAAACAGCTGTTTATGAAAACGACTGTCTTATATTTCGGAAGAACAATATCCGGACATCCAGGCAATGTTTTTACATTTTTCTATAGCGTAATCCATTGCTAAATTAATATTTTCTTACTACCGAATACCGATCAATTGCACTTAAGGATCACTTGACTAATTATAATATATTTCCCCAAACCACTCCTGTTGTACATTCAAACATTTCCAAAAATTAATGTATCCCTAGTAACTCAAGGCTTTAAGCTGTGTTTTCTTTGCAGGAGAACTACCGTCTCAACGTGCCCTGTCATGTTAATAGGGATATAAAAGCGCTGTGAAACCACAGCGCTTTTACTTGATACAACTAATTCTATCTATTGCTAAGATTCCTACCACTTGAAGCACGACCATCCTGCCAATTCATGGCCGCTGTTCCTCATGTGCAGTTTTTCAATACTTCCCAACCATCTAAGTAGGGCATAATTATTTCTAGTGCTTAAGTGGCCGCACTATAGAAAAGGAATTAGCCATGCTTGTTTCCTTTTTCTACCAAATAACTCTAGCTAAGCTCTCATTTACATGCCACCGACCGGAGGAGAAAAGGCAACAGTGTCCTGGTTCTGCAACACTTGACCAAATTCGGCTACGT
Organism: Desulfosporosinus sp. OT; assembly: GCF_000224515.1. GTDB lineage: Bacteria > Bacillota > Desulfitobacteriia > Desulfitobacteriales > Desulfitobacteriaceae > Desulfosporosinus. Next base: position 11,175 of record NZ_AGAF01000275.1, read on the forward strand.
GACTGTTGACCATACATATGGCTACTTTTTCTAGTGGCAGGTTATGTTTGTTAATGATATCAATCACACAACTATTTTCCTCTAATTGAGTCTTTTCTTCTTTAAATCGACCTTCACGGAGGTCTCCAAAGAGTTTAACCTTGACTTCCATTTATAAGCCTCCTTTCTTAAGAGCTTTTATTTTACTTAGAATAGTTTCTTTTGTATTTGGCGACCACTTAAAAATTATGAACCTGATCTAGCTCTTCACCGGAAAAATCCCAAGTAGCATTATGGGGAGGAACTGGTTCACTGAAGAATTCCGGTAAACGGTCATCCTTGTTAGTAAACCCAGCTGCTTCATTGAAAGCCCTTTCAGTCTTAAGGACCTGGCGTCCCAGATTGAACCAATCGTCCACGGACCAGTTCGTGCCATACTGAGCATTAATCATGGCGATTAGGGCATGAGAGACTGGATCGGAGTCAAGGATCGCAAAAGCAGTGAAGATGCATAAACCTGCGCTATCAATGGCGGCCGTAGCAATTTGCAAGTTCCTCGAAAGTTCAATCTGCCCCTCCTTAGCCAAGGGATCTATGTGACCACCCACATTCAAGATATTTGAAGTAACTGAGTACCCCGCGGTATGGTCGGCACCCATCGTAGTCGTAGCGTAGGTTACACCGATACCCTTTACTGACCGTGGATCGTAAGCCGGCATGCTCTGACGTTTAACCGTCGGAACACGGGTTACCCCGAAGGCCTTACCCGTAAAATCAGCTCCATTGCCAAGAATACGACCAAGAGGAGTCCCCTCTTTAATCTCGTTTTTAAATAAATTTAAGATTCCATTACCATCCCCCCAGGGAAGAATACCTGCCTCCATTGCCACCATCATAGTTCCAGCAGTTTCAATCGTATCTATGCCAATATCATCGCAGATCTGGTCGATATAAGCAATAACATCTAAATCATCAACTGTGCAGCCAGCTCCGAACCCCCAAATTGTTTCATATTCGAAACCAGAGGTAAGGTATTTATTATCTTTATCGTTATAAGTCTGGGAACAACGAATAACACAACCGACGTGGCAACCATGGGTAGGATCGCCCTCTCTGCTCATGATAGTATCATACATCGTCTCACCGCTAATCTTTTCGGCTCCATCGAATTGCCCCATTCGAAAGTTTTTAGTCGGCAATCCACCTGCTTCGTTAAGAATGTTAATGAGAACGTTGGTTCCATATTTCGGCAGGGCATTACCACTTACAGGATGACTTAGTAACCCCTTATTAAAAATAGAAGCAGCTTTTTTGAATTTTTCCTTATCAAGAATCTTGATCCCTTCACCGTCATTATCATCAAGCGTTATGAACTTGATCCGTTTGGAACTCATGACAGCTCCGAGCCCACCTCGTCCTAAGCTACGAATATGGCCTTTGGGATCCTTAACGGAAATATTGGCTGCAGACATCTTGTACTCTCCTGCTTGCCCGATAGTGATTACACCCGTATTTTCCCCATATCTAGAGGTTAAAGTATGGATTACTTCATAGTTGCCCTTTCCTAAGAGTTCGGTCTCTTCTTTGATTTCCACGCCATCTTTATTAACATGGAGACAATACCATTTGTCTCCTTGAGGAATCTCCTCGATAATCAAGGCTTTTACACCTAACTTTGCTAGTCTTTGGGCCGCAGTTCCCCCAGAGTTACTCTCTTTGATGCCACCGGTTAACGGACTCTTAGCACCTACCGATAAACGACCTGCGTTAGCAGCCATTGTGCCCGTAAGTAACCCTGGCGCAAAAACTAATTTATTTTTATTGCCAAGTGGGTGACAAGTTGGATCAACCTCTTTGGCTACTATGACCGAAGTTAGCCCCCGGCCACCAAGCACCTTCCACTCCTCAGGTACTTCCTCTGCGACAAACGAGAGATTTGACATGTTGACACGAAATATTTTCACTTGAGTACCTCCAAGAACCTAAATTTTATAACTATTCTTCCATAGCGAAACTCATTTTATTCTTAGGATGTATATAACGGGCAAACCAAGGCAATTTTCGCAAGAAATATGCTTGGTGAGAAAACTCCAATCTTCTCAACCAACGCATTAAATATTTCTTCATCAAAGTCTAACAATGCGCACACAATGAAGTAACGCCAACGTGCCTTGTCACTACAAAAGAGCTATATTTCTTATAGCCATATTCCCGTTATCAGGGTGAACTATTGTGCAAATTGATTTAGGGATAATATTGACAGCCGGAACGTTTCAGACATTCGGTGCTGATATTCGTATTGTTGAGAATGGCTTTGTAGCCATTTTGTCCGATATTAGTTTCCAATGTCGTCGGTAATTTTTGCTGTAGACTTTTGGGCTCGGCCAAATGAACAAGTATATAATAGACATGGACGGTCTGATCTTTCTTTTTGTTTTTTTCTTGGGTTGTTTTTACGATCTTGGGGGGAAGTGAAAGAAGAATTTGGAAAGTATAAGGACTCAATTATTTAGAATACTCCTCTCCAAACAGATAAGTAAAAAGTCAGTCAGGGTTGATAGTTACCTTGACTGATTTTTTATCTTACACTATTAAATGTAATCTAAGGTATTGACAGATGCTGGGTTTAGTGGCAAACTAAAATAAACATTACACATGTGTAATGTTATATATGTGTAGAAAGGTGCTTGTTCAATGTTATGATTGACAATATTACGAGCAGAACAGAACGAAAAAAGAAAGAAACTAAGCAGAAAATAGTTTCTGTAGCAATGGGGCTATATAGGGCTCAGGGTATTAAGGCAACAACTATGGAACAGATTGCTGAAGAAGTCGATATTTCGCGCAAAACGCTTTACAACTATTTCCCCAATAAGGAGGCTATTGCCGCCGAATATATGAAGAAATACGTACAGGTTCATTTCCAAGACTTGCTTCAATTACTCAATGACTTACCAGACACTTGTTCTCGTTTGGTTGCAGTAACGTCTACAGGCGAGGAATGGTCAAGAATAGATGTTCCGGAAGATGTTATTGTCGCTTACCGAGAGTACCGCTTACAGACATTTATTCAATCGTTTAAAGACCAAAGCCTAAGAAGTGGCCTGAGTGATGTTTATCGCTATATCATTAAGCTAGGCCAGAAAAGTGGAGAACTAAGATCGGATATTGATGAAAAAGAGTTGGCTAACTACCTAAAAATGATAGTGACTGTCAGTTTTTTAAGTAACCCTGAGAATTATGAATCACAAGAAATCATCACTAAAAACATTGATTATTTTCTCAATGGAGCGAGAAACATGTCCAAGAGCTAATTTAAAGGCTCTTATTTAGCTCGGAAAGAAGTGTTTCATAACGACTAGGTAGATGGAGGAAGGAAGATGGAGATTAAGGAAGGGTGTTTTTTCAGTTGGCCCGAAGCGTTTCTCGCTGATACCGAGAAGGTTGGGGGGAAGGGTTGGAACCTAGCAAGGCTTGATAGGTATGGGTTTGCGATTCCGCGAGGTGGGGTTTTATCAGCGGATGTTTACAAGTATTTTCTTGAAGAGAATGGATTAAAAATAATGGTGGAGGAAATCCAATCAGTCACATTAACTCATGTTAATGAAGAAAAAGTCTCTGCTCAAATCACAGTTCTTCGCGAGCGAATCAATTCTGGTTTCGTCCCAGGATACATCCAGGAGCAATTATTCGATGGATTAAAAAATATTGGTATCTCGGAAATACCACTTGCCGTTCGCTCATCAGCTACGGCTGAGGATTCAGCGAGAGCCTCCTTCGCTGGTGTGCACGATTCTTTCTTAAATGTACGTGGGCCAGAATACCTCTTGTCAACTATTAAGGGATGTTTTGCATCACTTTGGACTATAAGAGCAGTTGCTTACCGTCGAAAAATGAACTTCAAAGATGATGAAGTTCAGGCGGCAGTAGTGATTATGGAAATGGTGGAAGCTAAAGCGGCAGGTGTTGGTTTCACCTGCGAACCCCTAACAGGGCGGCAGGATGTCTTGCTGATCAACGCCAATTTTGGTTTGGGTGAATCGGTGGTTAGTGGAAGGGTAGAATCGGATGAATATCTGGTAGATCTCTCACCAGCCTTGCCAAGGGTAATAGATAAAAGAATTGGGACAAAGAAGGGTCAGGTTGTTGTAAAAGAGAGTGGAGGAACCGAATTTATTCATTCGGATAAATTCGTTGACAACCAGGTGCTATCGGATGCGCAAATTACTCAATTGGGCTTGCTTATGTTAAGAGTTTATGAAGCCTTGGGACAGGGTGAGCAACATCAGGATGTGGAGTGGGTTTTTGATGGGAAAGGTTTTGTTATAGTTCAAGCTCGCCCGGTAACCGTTTTACCGAGGTACACCTATAGAGAAATCAAGGATCAACCGGATATTTGGTCTAGTTCTGGTTTGCGAGATTCAAATGCTATGGTCCAGTCTACACTCAACTGGAGGATTGCAGAACTACATTTAAATACAAATTCGTTCGAACTATTTCGGTATACCGGCTATCCTCTGCTTCCCGGCGTCCAGTATGTCAGATTATTCGGGGGAAGGGTGTATGTGAATATCACCGTCATCCAATGGGTCGATTATGTCTCAGCGGGTTTAGATCCGGCTGATTATGAATCGATGTTTGGGTACCCGGTTGTAATACAAATTAAGGACAAAGGCCCTTATCGTGGGATCGCCGGAATGAAAAGACTAAGGGGATTAATAAAACTTCAATTTAAGCTTCTTAGTATTTGGCGTAATGACCAACAGTTCTATGTTCGGGTTAATAGTCTTACCGAAAGTTGGCGGGGCAGCGGTTTCCGAGACGTACAAGATCTGGAGTGTATCGACCTCTATAACAATCTAGCAGGTTTGATGAAAGAAGCATCTGTGGTTTTTATAGCAATGATGACCGCAGCTATTTACCCTCTTATGGTATTGACTAAAGCTTTACATAAATATTTCCCGAGCAAGGAAAATGGCATAATTAATGGCCTGATGGCTGGAAGAGCACTGATCACTAGTGCTGAACACGGCTATCGCCTCATGGAACTAGCTGAACTCGCAGGGCATGATCAAGATGCTCGAAGGTTCTTATCTTCTGAGGCTGATTATTTAGCATGGGAAAAAGAATTAAAGGACAATTCCCCGTTCAAACAAGCCTTTCGCACTTTTTTAACTGAATATGGGCATCGGGGCACAGATGAACTTGACATTATCAACCCTCGCTGGGGGGAAAACCCTTGTTATCTTTTGCAGATGATCAGAAACAGCATGAAAACTGCTGACGTCAGTGGTCTAAAAGCCCGTCAACAGGAAATATACCTGCATGCTTGGCAGGAGGTTCAGCAAAAGGTACCTGCTTATCGAAGACCGCACATGAAATATTGGCTTAAGCGCGCCACCAAGGGAGCAGAAATGCGTGAAATGTCCAAGTCAATATTAGTAAAAGTCTTTGGATCTTTTCGAATGCTGGCTCTGGAGTTGGGGCGACGCTTCGAGGAAAGAGGGATTATCCAGCAACAGAATGATATCTTTCACTGTGCCTGGTCAGAAATCTTTTCGATTTTACGGAAGGAATGGGACGGTAAAGGATTAGCAGTGCTGGTGGCAGAGCGGAAATACAGAAGACGAAAATCGGAGGAAATCTCCTTGCCTGTCCTAATAGTTGGTGAAGTTCCAAAACCTGTAGAACAGGTAAAATTGAGTAAGGGCAGCTCGTTGACAGGGTTTGGGGTAGCCTCAGGAAGAGCTGTTGGTCGAGCCAGACTTATTTATCATCCCCACAAGGGAGAAAGTTTAGAATTCGGAGATGTATTAGTGGCTCCATCAACTGACCCTGCCTGGACACCGTTGTTCTTAAGAGCATCCGCAGTAGTTATGGAAACGGGTGGAGTTATATCCCATGGCGCTATTGTAGCTCGGGAGTACGGCATCCCAGCGGTTGTGAACGTCTTAGGTGTAATGAAATCAATTAGTGAGGGTCAGATGATAGAGGTTGACGGTGACGAAGGGAAGATAGAACTGCTTTGAAGCGACTCTCCTTACAATTAGCACCAACGTCCTTATTTTTTGACTGCTGGTGCTTTTGTTAAAACCCGATATGGGACTCAGTAGGGATTTTTTAATTCTTCACCGGTTATCCAAAGCTTCTGTCTCTTTTATGTTCGGCCTCTGCAAAATAATCATTTCAATATTCGCTGTCATCGTCTTTATAAAGCTTTGTCTGTCTTCATAGATTCTATCGAACATCCGCACGAAGGCATCCATCAAAACATTTTCTGCGACTGCCTTAGCTCCACAAGCATCCTTACCGTCCGTTATATAGGTTTTACACTGCCATACAACTTTCTTCGAAGTATTTGTGCTATTCCAAAGCCTTCTTTTAAAAATGTTCCCGCAGTTCCCACAAAACACTTTGGCACTAAAAGGGTATTTGCTGCTATATTTATGCCTATCACCAACCAGATTTCCCTTGAGTAATGCTCTCCGTTCCTTCTCATCCTGAACCTTATCGAACATCTCTTTGGAAATGATCGGTGGGTGGTTTTCTTCGATAAAATATTTAGGAGCCTGCCCCTTATTATCCACTCGTTTATGTTTTAAAAAATCAACGGTGATCGTCTTTTGTAGAAAGAACGTCACCGCAATACTTCTCA
>NZ_AGAF01000274.1 GCF_000224515.1 Desulfosporosinus sp. OT
TGGAGAGGTGGCTGAGTGGTCGAAGGCGCCCGCCTGGAAAGCGGGTACATTGGGCAACCGGTGTCGAGGGTTCAAATCCCTCTCTCTCCGCCATTTTAAAAGATTTTAAGCCAGAGCATTCGACTTCGGCTTTTTATTTTGCTATAATTGATTTAGCCGTACTAGATGGGGAGGTAGCGGTTCCCTGTAACTTGCAGTCCGCTCTAGCAAGGTGGAATTCCCGCGATAGGTCCTCGCCTGTGAAGCTGTCTTTGGTTGGCGGCGATGAGATTTTGGTCTTACGCAACAGGACACTCCGAACCGTGTCAGATCTTGACGGAAGCAGCACTAAGGAGAGCGTTTTGTGTGCCGTAAGGTTGCCTGAATCGAGTTTGCTGACCAAGGTAACGTTCGGAGGCGATGGTTCGATCAAGGGTGTACGGCTATTTATGAATAAGATAAAGGTGGTCAACGTACCATCTTTTTTGGCACTACTCAGAAAGTATAACTGATAGTTAGATACTTTCTGGAAGGTCCCTTCTCGCCATCCGTGGCTACAGGGACACTCGGCCATCCATGGCCAACGCATAATTGCAACTAAGGCGACCGCCGTCGCCTAAAGGCTTGGCGCTAGCCGAGTTTTCTTTATATACGGCACACTCTATGTATGAGGGTGAAAGTATGGCTTATTTGGCACTTTACCGTGAATGGCGTCCAAGGAAGTTTAAAGACATCGTAGGGCAAGAGCATATTACGAAAACATTGGTTAATGCTCTAAAACAAGAAAAGATTGCTCATGCGTACTTATTCAGTGGACCAAGAGGGACAGGTAAAACAACTGCTGCGAAAATCCTAGCAAAAGCCTTGAATTGTGAAGAGCGGGATGGGGAGGAACCTTGCAATCATTGTGCTTCCTGCCTCAGTATTGACCATGGTTCAGCCATGGAGGTTTTTGAGATTGATGCCGCTTCAAACCGTGGAATTGATGAGATTCGCGATCTGCGTGAAAATGTTAAATTAAGTGCGATACAAGGTAAACATAAAGTTTATATTATTGATGAAGTACATATGTTAACAACAGAGGCTTTCAACGCCTTGCTAAAGACACTAGAAGAGCCTCCTGCACAGGTTGTTTTTATCTTAGCAACAACTGAGGTTCAGAAAATACCTTTGACAATTCTCTCGCGTGTACAACGTTTTGAATTTCATCGAATCTCTGTAGAAAATATCCAAAAACGATTGCTCCAAGTATGCACGTATCTAAATCGGCAGGTCAATCCCAGTGCCTTAGTGGTAATTGCTCAAAAATCAGAAGGAGGCCTTCGGGATGCCTTAAGTATTTTAGACCAATGTCTCCTTCAGAATGACCCGATTGGGGTGGAAGAAGTGTATCAAGTACTGGGGATGGTCGGTGAGACCTTTAGTGCCCAGTTAGTTGAAGCGCTGATCACCTCTGATTACGCTAAGAGCTTGAACTTTTTAACAGAAGGTATTCAGCAAGGTCGTGATCCTCGGCAGATTATCAGAGAACTCTTGGATTATCTCCGTCAAATGCTCTTGACCGGTGCTACAGGAAAAACACCTTTGGTTGCACCCCATATTAAGGATCAGCTGGTCAAACAGAGCCAACTGGTTGGAATCTCTCGAATGTTGCGTTGGATCTCCATTCTATTACAAGGAGAAGGTCAGCTCAAATATGCGTCTAACGCCCGGTTGGCTGCCGAACTCTTATTAGTTCAGACCATTCATGAAAGCGAACCAACGTCAACTAGTGGCCAGGAAGCAATTTTAAAGCGATTATCAGACATGGAACAACAGATCCATGGGGCACGTTTTGTTCGTGAGGTAATTCCTGAAAGGAAATCTCCTGTCAGCTCTAAAATAAATCCAACTCCGAACAATCTAAGCCCGTCTCCAAAGACACCCAAAGCAGAGGTCAAAACAGTTGATTCAGGTAACACCGCGGATGAGGCCAAACCCAACCTAAGAATAGAGGAGATTCAAGTGCGCTGGAATGACGTTTTGGATCAAGTCAAAAAGCGCAAGAAATCAACTCAGGCTTTTTTGCTGGAAGGGAAACCGATTCAACTGGAGGGTAATACCTTGACGATACTCTTTCGCGAGGGATGTTCCTTTCATAAGGATAAAGTTAGCCAAATCGAAAATCAACAGACGATCGAAGATGTCCTAAAACAGGTATTCGGAATTTCCTTAACCTTGCAGAATTTTATGGAAAATGAATTCCAAAGTAAGGATACACCTGATAGCCAAGAGTTGAAGACTCAGGAACAGACCTTGATTGATAAAGCCAAGGACATGTTCGGAGCGGATCTAGTGGTTGTCAAAGAGGAATAATATCAAAATAGTTTATAGGCTTTTATCATAGATAAAGCAAACGAAAAAATAGTGGATAGGATGTGTGTTAGAATGGCAGGTTTAAAAGGAATGGGCGGCGGCATGGGTGGCAATATGAGCCAAATGTTAAAGCAGGCTCAAAAGATGCAAGAGGATATGGCGAGAGTACAGGAAGAACTTCAGACTAAAACAGTCGATGCCTCCTCTGGCGGTGGAATGGTTCAGGTCGTAGTGAGTGGGAAAATGGAATTAGTTGAGTTGAAAATTAAACCTGAAGCTGTTGACCCAGAGGATGTAGAAATGTTGGAAGATCTGATTAAAGCAGCTTTAAACGAAGGGTTTAGAAAGGCCCAAGAAATGGCTAGCAATGAAATGGGTAAACTGACCGGTGGCTTAAAGATCCCCGGATTGTTCTAGGCGATTTATGGATTTCTTACAATACCCACAACCTTTGGCAGACCTCATTAGTAGTTTGGCTCGCCTCCCGGGAATTGGACCTAAAACAGCAGGGCGGTTGGCCTTTTACCTCATTCAACAACCCCGAGTTTCAGAAGATCTAGCACAGGCAATCGTTGTAGCTAACCGAGATATTAAGAAGTGTTCCATATGTTCGAACTTTACTGATCAAGACCCTTGTGGACTCTGTCAGAATACGCAAAGGGATCAAACATTGCTCTGTGTTGTTGAGCATCCGCGAGATGTTGTGTCTTTGGAGAAAACTAGAGAATTTAAAGGTCTTTATCATGTTCTTCATGGTGTCCTCTCGCCAATGGATGGTATTGGGCCGGAGCAATTGACCGTCAGCTTACTCCTGAAACGTTTAGACGGAATAGGAGAAGTCGTCATGGCCCTGAATCCTACCGTAGAAGGAGAGGCAACGGCCTTATATTTGGCTCGCTTGCTAAAACCTTTGGGAATTAAGGTAACTCGGATCGCACATGGTTTACCCGTGGGTGGAGATCTGGAATATGCCGATGAGGTAACCATTGCCCGGGCTTTAGAGGGACGAAGACAACTCTAATCCTGTATTAATAAAGCGTGTTCACTGATAAGTAAAGAATTCAGTGAGCACGCTTTTGTTCTTTGGTTCTAGCTAGATATGTGTTAGAAACTTTTATCTAACTTAGAGTTCTTCTTTGTCCAACGAGTGCATATTTATGGACTAGCACGGGACGAGGAGGAAAATGCATGACCCTGATCTTTCTTGGTCTGCTTACCTTACTAATAGGATTAGTTGTTCGTTCTACTCTGGGTAGGCCTAATTTATTTTTGAAGATTGGTATTCATATGTTAGGAGGAATCGTCGGCCTTTGGTTGTTCGATTTTCTGCTTAGTATTCTTGGATTTGCAGTGCCCATTAATTTCTTTACGATTGCCTTGGTTGGGCTTTTAGGGTTTCCTGGAGTTTTGGCCTTAGTTGTGCTGCAGTTTTTAGGAATCTGATTATCTAGATCTTTCAGTGCTGCTTAGGGGTAAGGCAATTGGAGATTAAACGTATCTGACTTATAATACTTGACAAAATATGTATTCACGAGTTATATTAATTGTGTATAAGTTGGCACTATTCAGAATTGAACTGAATTAGGTGCCATAATTTTTTCTTATGCCATTGATTTTTTGGCGATTTTGTGAGATAAGGCGAGTTATAAACCAGATAGCTTGTTGTAGAAGTGCTGCTGTTATGCTATGCTGTTATAAGACAGGGAAGACGGATGATTGGTAATATTCTGAAATAACAGAAGGGAATCATCCTACATAATCCCAAAAATTAAAATAAGCACATGATTAGGAGGATGAAAATAATGGCAAAAATGAAAACCATGGATGGTAACGAAGCGGCCGCTCACGCGTCGTACGCGTTTACGGAAGTCGCCGCAATCTTCCCAATCACTCCCTCTTCGACAATGGCTGAATTGGTCGATGAATGGGCTGCTTTTGGGAGAAAAAATGTATTTGGACAAACGGTTAAGGTTGTGGAGATGCAATCCGAGGGGGGGGCTGCTGGTGCAGTACACGGTTCACTCCAAGGCGGGTCTTTAACTTCCACTTACACAGCTTCACAAGGCTTATTACTAATGATCCCTAACATGTATAAAATTGCTGGTGAGCTTCTACCCTGCGTATTTCATGTGAGCGCTCGTGCCTTGGCAACCCATGCACTTTCAATTTTCGGTGATCACCAGGATGTTATGTCTGTGCGGGCGACTGGTTTCGCTGAGCTTGCTTCAAATAACGTGCAAGAAGCTATGGACCTAGCTTTTATCGCTCACCTCACCACGATTAAAGCTCGTGTACCGTTTCTTCATTTCTTTGACGGATTTCGTACTTCTCATGAAATTCAAAAAATTGAAGTTCCAGAGTATGAGGATGTTGCTCAACTATTAGATTGGGAGGCTCTTCAAGGTTTCCGTGACCGTGCGTTGAATCCAGAGCATCCAGTATTGCGTGGATCAGCCCAAAATCCCGACATCTACTTTCAAGGCCGTGAAGCTTGCAATCCTTTCTATGCTGCAATTCCTGATTTGGTTGAACATTATATGCAAGAGTATAAGAAACTTACTGGACGCGAATATCATCCTTTCCAATACTATGGTGCCGAAGACGCAGAGTATGTCATTGTGACAATGGGTTCGATTTGTGACACGGTTGAGGAAACCATTGATTACCTGTTGGCCAGAGGGGAAAAGGTTGGGGTTGTTAAGGTTCACCTGTACCGTCCGTTCTCCAGTGAATACTTCTTCAAAGTGTTGCCAACGACCGTTAAGAGGATTGCAGTGTTGGAGCGCACCAAAGAATCAGGCTCCTTAGGTGAACCTCTTTATTTAGACCTTAAAGAAATTTTCTACACGAGCGAGATTAAACCAGTAATTGTTGGAGGCCGTTATGGTTTGGGTTCTAAAGATACGACTCCTTCTCAAGTACTGGCTGTCTACAAGAACCTCAAGTCTGAAAGCCCTAAAAATGGCTTTACCATTGGGATTGTAGATGATGTTACCCATACTTCCTTAGCTGAAGACGAAATCATTGACACTGCCCCGGAAGGAACAATTTCCTGTAAATTCTGGGGTCTGGGTTCAGACGGAACTGTCGGAGCTAATAAGCAAGCCATTAAAATTATTGGAGATCACACTGAACTTTATTCTCAAGCATATTTCCAATATGACAGTAAGAAATCCGGCGGAAACACGATTTCTCACCTCCGCTTTGGTAAGAAACCTATTAAATCTCCCTATTATGTTACAGGCACAAATTATATTGCTTGTTCCAATCAAACGTATGTTTATAAATACAATCTTTTAAAAGGCCTTAAGAAAAATGGCATTTTTGTCCTGAATTGTAACTGGTCGGCTGAAGAACTGGATGAAAAACTTCCAGTCGCTATGAAGCAATCCATTGCCAAAAATAACGTCAATTTCTACATTATTGATGCAATAGCAATTGCTAATAAACTTGGTCTCGGTTCGCACATTAACATGATCATGCAAGCGGCTTTCTTTAAACTGGCTAATGTGATTCCTGTTGAAGAAGCTATCAATTATCTGAAAGCTTCGGTCGTAAAGGCCTATGGCAAAAGCGGTCAAAGCGTGGTGGATATGAACATTGCAGCAATTGACCAGGGTGTGTCTGCCTTTGTAAAGGTTGAAGTGCCAGCGTTATGGGCTGATGCAGACAATGCTCAAGCTCAAGCTGCTGCGGCAGTCGAAGAGCCTGCTTACATTAAGAATTTTGTTCGTCCAGTTAGTGCTTTAGAAGGCGATAGCCTTCCGGTCAGCATATTCTCAGGCAGTGAGGATGGAACGGTACCGCTGGGAACTTCTGCTTACGAAAAACGTGGTATCGCTGTCATCGTCCCAGAGTGGCAGGTAGAAGTATGTGTCCAATGCAACCAGTGCTCTTTCGTTTGCCCTCATGCGGCGATTCGTCCGTTCTTAATGAACGAGGAAGAAGTTAAAAACGTTCCGGAAACATTCGCAACCAAGAAAGCAACGGGTAAAGGGACTGAAGGCCTCCAGTTCCGTGTTCAAGTGAGTCCTCTGGACTGCACTGGGTGTGGTAATTGTGCAGAAGTTTGTCCGGCTAAAGGGAAGGCCCTTATCATGAAGCCAGCGGATGAGCAGACTGAACTTCAAGCTAAAAATTGGGAATATGCTACGACCATACCAAATAAGGGTAAGTATTTCGAACTCAGTTCAGTTAAGAACAGCCAGTTTGCTCAGCCTTTACTTGAGTTTAGCGGAGCATGCCCAGGTTGTGGTGAGACTCCGTATATTAAACTTATCACCCAACTCCACGGTGATCGCATGATGATTGCTAATGCAACGGGCTGTACTTCTATTTGGACTGGAAGTGCCCCTGCAGTTCCCTATACGACCAATGCGGAAGGTAAAGGACCCGCTTGGGCCAATTCGTTGTTTGAGGACAACGCCGAGTTTGGTTATGGTATGTACGTGGGCGTTAGCCAACTCCGCGAAAAACTTGTCAGTTTGATGGAGCAAGCATTGGAGATGGACATTGATGGCGAGTTGAAAGAGGCTTTCCAAGAATGGCTCAACGGCTGGAATGACGCAGAGGCCTCTAAAGCAGCAGCAGCTAAGATCCTTGCTGCTCTTCAAGGATACGCAGGGGACAACAAAGTCCTCGCTGAAATCTTGGTTAAAAAAGATTATCTCATTAAAAAATCTCAGTGGATTATCGGTGGAGATGGCTGGGCGTATGACATCGGATTTGGAGGGTTAGACCATGTCTTAGCTTCCGGGGAAGATGTGAATGTGCTTGTCGTTGATACAGAAGTCTATTCCAATACTGGAGGACAATCCTCCAAAGCGACGCCATGTGCCGCTGTAGCTAAGTTTGCGGCAGCAGGTAAGAAGATCCGTAAGAAGGATCTTGGTGTAATTGCTATGAGTTATGGTTATGTTTATGTGGCCCAAATCGCCTTAGGCGCGGACATGGCTCATACTCTCAAAGTTATGAAAGAAGCAGAGGCTTATAAAGGACCATCTTTAATCATTGCTTATGCTCCGTGCATCAATCATGGTATTAAAGCGGGAATGACTAAGAGCGTACAAGAGGCAAAGAAAGCGGTTGAGTCCGGTTACTGGCATCTCTATCGTTTCAACCCGGATCTGATAGATCAAGGTAAGAATCCATTTAGCCTCGATTCTAAAGAACCGACGAGTTCCTTCCGTGATTTCATTATGGGTGAGGTTCGTTACTCTTCCTTGCAGAGTGCCTTCCCAGAAAGTTCTGAGGATCTCTTTGTGGGTGCCGAAAAATATGCCAAGATTCGCTATGAATCTTACAAACGTCTTGCTGACCAAAAGTGGGACTAAAATCTAGTTGAGAATCAATTTAATTGATTTGTTTAAAAGAGCAGGATAACCTGCTCTTTTTTGCATTAGAATATGGTTATAAAGAATAAAGTAAAAATTACCAAATCTTTAAATTTTGATCATTGACGAATAAAACAATTAAGGATATACTAATGTCTTCGCAGGGAGGACTCCTTGGAAAGAACTAAGGAGTTCCCACGGTCTATTCTTATACTATTTTCTAAGCTATTTTGTTTGTGCGAACGGTATAAAACCTATAGATTGTGAATTATATTTTTTTTGTAGAAATGCGAATGTTATGCTATGCTATATAAGAGAACGGTCAGGTGGTCAGACCATTGATCCTCAACCATATTGTTTAAACTTTTCACAAACTAAATCCTAACACTTGGACTTGGGGAATAGAGCGGGGATCACCGTCCACAAAGTCTCAAAGTTAAATTAATTACATAATTAGGAGGGTACGAAATAATGGCAAAAATGAAGACTATGGATGGTAATGAAGCGGCTGCCCACGCGTCGTACGCGTTTACGGAAGTTGCCGCAATTTTCCCGATAACCCCCTCGTCGACGATGGCTGAATTAGTCGATGAATGGGCTGCTCATGGAAGAAAAAATGTATTTGGACAAACCGTTAAAGTCGTAGAGATGCAATCTGAAGCTGGTGCTGCTGGTGCAGTACATGGTTCACTCCAGGCTGGAGCGTTAACTACCACTTATACAGCTTCACAAGGCTTACTTCTAATGATCCCTAATATGTATAAAATTGCTGGTGAACTTCTGCCTTGCGTATTCCATGTGAGCGCTCGTGCCTTGGCAACCCACGCACTTTCGATTTTCGGCGATCACCAGGATGTTATGTCAGTGCGGGCGACTGGTTTCGCTGAGCTTTCATCAAATAGTGTCCAAGAGGCATTAGATCTAGGCTTTATTGCCCACTTAGCCACGATCAAGTCTCGCGTTCCTTTCCTTCATTTCTTTGACGGATTCCGCACTTCTCATGAAATTCAAAAAATAGAAGTGCCAGAATATGAAGAAGTGGCTCAATTAGTCGACATGGAGGCAGTTCAAGCCTTCCGTGATCGTTCTTTAAATCCTGAGCGTCCAGTTCTGCGCGGAACAGCTCAAAACCCTGACATCTATTTCCAAGGCCGTGAAGCATCCAATCCTTTCTATGATGCGATTCCTGACATGGTCGAGCATTATATGCAAGAATATAAGAAACTCACTGGTCGAGAATATCACCCCTTCCAATATTATGGCGCTGAAGATGCAGAGTATGTTATCGTGGCGATGGGTTCAATTTGCGACACAATTGAGGAAACCATTGATTACCTGCTAGCCAAAGGAGAAAAGGTTGGAGTCGTCAAAGTTCACCTGTACCGTCCATTCTCTAGTGATTACTTCTTCAAAGTATTGCCCAAAACCGTTAAGAAAATTGCGGTTCTTGATCGTACCAAAGAATCAGGCTCCTCGGGTGAACCACTCTATTTAGATATTAAAGAAATTTTCTATGCGAGCGATATTAAACCGGTAATTGTCGGTGGTCGTTATGGCTTAGGATCTAAGGATACAACTCCTTCTCAAGTACTGGCTGTCTACAAAAACCTCATGTCTGAAAGCCCGAAAAATAGCTTTACTATCGGGATCGTGGATGATGTAACCCATACCTCCTTAGTTGAAGACGAAACGATTGATACCGCTCCCGAAGGAACAATTTCCTGTAAGTTCTGGGGACTCGGTTCAGACGGTACTGTCGGTGCCAACAAGCAAGCGATTAAGATTATTGGTGATCATACAAAGCTTTATGTACAAGCTTATTTCCAATACGACAGTAAGAAATCTGGCGGAATCACGATTTCCCACCTCCGTTTTGGCAAAAAAGAAATTAAATCACCTTATTATGTGACAGGTACAAATTATATTGCCTGCTCAAACCAATCCTATGTTTACAAATATGACCTTTTAAAAGGTCTCAAAAAGAATGGCATTTTTGTACTGAATTGTCAGTGGACAATGGAAGAATTGGAAGAAAAACTTCCAGCTGCCATGAAACAATTTATTGCTAAAAATAATGTTAACTTCTATATTATCGACGCTGTATCAATTGCTGGCAAAATTGGACTCCGTACTCGCACTAACATGATTATGCAAGCTGCTTTCTTTAAACTTTCCAATGTTATTCCTGTTGAAGAGGCTATAGACTATCTAAAAGCTTCTGTTGTGAAGTCCTATGGTAAGAAGGGCCAAAACATTGTGGACATGAACATTGCGGCGGTTGATCAAGGAGTGTCTTCCTTTGTTAAAGTCGAAGTACCTGCTTCCTGGGCTAATGCAGACAATGCGCAAGCTCAAGCTGCTGCAACGGTTAACGAGCCTGCTTACGTAACTGATATTCTTCGTCCAGTGAATGCTATGGAAGGAGATAATCTCCCAGTTAGTACATTCGTTGGCCGTGAAGATGGAACAGTACCGTTGGGAACTGCTGCTTACGAAAAACGTGGCATTGCTGTCATTGTTCCAGAGTGGCAGATGGATAAGTGTATTCAGTGTAACCAATGTTCTTATGTTTGCCCACACGCAGCGATTCGCCCGTTCCTATTGAACGAGGAAGAAGTCAAAAACGCTCCGGAAACCTTCACAGTTAAGAAAGCGATTGGCAAAGAGGCGACTGGACTCCAATTCCGTGTTCAAGTAAGTCCATTAGATTGCACAGGTTGTGGTAATTGCGCAGAGGTTTGTCCGGCAAAAGAAAAGGCTCTCGTTATGGAGCCAGCATCTGAGCAAGTCGAACGTCAAGCTGGGAACTGGGAGTATGCAGTTACTCTTAAAAATAAGAGCAACCTGTTTAACTTGACGACAGTTAAAGCTAGCCAATTTGTTCAACCTTTACTGGAGTTCAATGGAGCCTGCCCAGGTTGTGGGGAGACTGCTTATATTAAACTTATTACCCAACTTTATGGCGACCGCATGATGATTGCTAATGCTACGGGTTGTACTTCTATCTGGTCTGGAAGCGCTCCTGCAGTTCCCTATACGACCAACGAAGAAGGCAAAGGACCGACTTGGGCCAACTCCTTATTTGAAGACAACGCCGAGTTTGGTTATGGTATGTCCGTGGGCGTTAGTCAACAACGTGGAAAACTAGCTGATCTGATGAAGCAAGCGTTAGAGCTTGAAATTAGTTCTGAGTTCAAAGCTGCTTTCCAGGAGTGGCTCGAAGGTTCCGATGATGCAGATGTCTCCAAGGCAGCTACCACAAAGATTTTGGCGGGTCTCAAAGGATACGCCGGTGATAACAAAGTCCTTGCTGAAATCGCAGCAAAGAAAGATCATCTCATCAAAAAATCTCAGTGGATTATCGGTGGAGATGGTTGGGCGTATGATATCGGATTCGGGGGATTAGACCACGTCTTAGCTTCCGGAGAAGATGTGAATGTGCTAGTTGTCGACACTGAAGTTTACTCTAATACTGGTGGACAATCCTCTAAATCTACTCCTTGCGCTGCAGTAGCTAAGTTTGCGGCAGCAGGTAAGAAGATTCGCAAAAAAGACCTAGGTGTTATTGCCATGAGTTATGGTTATGTTTATGTAGCCCAAATCGCTTTAGGTGCCGATATGGCTCATACTCTTAAAGTTATGAAAGAAGCAGAAGCCTATAAAGGACCTTCTTTGATCATTGCTTATGCTCCCTGTATTAACCATGGTCTCAAGGCAGGAATGACTAAGAGTGTCCAAGAGGCTAAGAAAGCGGTCGAATCCGGTTACTGGCATCTTTATCGTTTCAACCCAGACTTGATGGAACAAGGTAAGAATCCATTTAGCCTCGATTCCAAAGAACCGACAACTTCCTTCCGTGAGTTTATTATGGGCGAAGTACGTTACTCTTCCTTGCTAAATACCTTCCCAGAAAGTGCAGAGGAACTCTTTGTGGGTGCTGAAAAGTACGCTAAGATGCGTTATGATTCCTACAAACGTCTTGCTGACCAAAAGTGGGACTAAAAATTTAATCAACCAGTTTTTCTATAGATATTGATTTGAAAGAGCAGCTAACCCTGCTCTTTCTTTTATTTTGCCAAGCATAAAGTATTAATTTATATTTTAGAGAAACCAGCAGATTAGCAGTATAAAATAGAACTAAATACCAGAAGATAAAAGGTAAATCCTGTGCTATTCTATAATCTATCGATCGATGATCTACAGCTAGAAGTACAGAAAGTAATGTGGGGATGAGATGTATCATCATGGGAAACTTTTTTTGGTCTAATACAATCTGGTATATATTACTGAGTTGTTTAACAGTTGTGGAATTGATCGTTGTTTTTGTCAGGCAAGAAAAGCGAAAGTTCGTTTTAGCTTATTACTTAACTTTAACTGGAACAACCCTATTTTTTGAAACTATTCTTTTCATCGTATTTAGAGCTTATTATTACTACCCGATGATAATACAAACCTCATCATTTGATGATGCCCTTGCGGGTAATCTTTTTTCACAGTTTTCTCTTGGAGCGACAGCATTGTTAGTAGCAGTATTCAATCTAGGTAATTATTGGATTATCTTGTTTGCCGGCATTTATGGAATAATAGAAGAACTGTTTTTAGCATTGGGCATCTATAAACATTATTGGTACCAAACTTGGATGACGGTGTTCTTGATGACCATATTTTTCTGGTGGGCTAAAAAGTATTACTTAAAAAACCTGAAAGGTGTTAAACCACTTTGGCACTACCTCAATATATTTTTGGCATTATTTTCTTTGGATGTTATTACAGTACTTTGGGGATTTATTCTGTCCGGTAAACAAAATTATAGTACCAAGTTCATACCTGATCCAGCAGGTAGTCCGTACGTGCTGTCAGTGCTTTATTATGTTCTTCTAGCATGTACTCTGTTGTTAGCCGATTATTTTAAGCTTAGCTGGCGCTGGAGGGTTATAGTAATTTTGGCTCTATACGGCGTTAATTACATAGCCTGTCAGCTAGGAATTTTTTATATAAAAGAAGGTTGGTTTCTTATTTTCTCTACTGTAAGTATTTTCAGCATGTACTTTTCAATTATTTTTCTTAATCATTTATATCAAAAAAAATAAATTTGTGTAAAATTCTACTTCGTTAGATTATCTAAAACGAAGGAGGTTAATATGGAAGACGCTCTACTCACCTTGATTGTTTTAATAATTAGTTGGAGATGGGCTGATTGGAGACATTGGAAACAATATTACCCGACTATCCTATTTTGGTCATTAGGTAATACTATTTACTGTTATCTCACTGTTGACAAACCCCTCTGGAAATTCACCACAATTATACCTTCATCATTAGCTAATATTATTATGGCCTTAGTAATTTTCCCCTGTGTCGGCTTATTGTTTTTACCTTATTTTCCAAAGCAAACTATCCTGAAGAAATTTCTTTATATTTGTTCCTGGACATTTATCTTCTCATTAATAGAGTGGTGGGCCTTGAAAATCAATCATTTTGCTCATTATAATAAATGGAATTTAACATTATCTATAATTTTTAATTTGGGAATGTTTACTTTGATCCAAATTCACTACAAGGAGCCGCGTTGGGCTTGGTTAATTTCACTTGTCACAGCGATCTTTATTATGAAATATTTTGAGATTCCCTTAAAAGCATAAAAGGGAGACTTAGGCTTTTTGTAGACTTGCGTCAAATATATGTGCAGGTTATTATTCATTTTGCATTTTATATTAAATTTTATAATAATTGCATTTGTACATATAAGAGCATTTCACACAGATGTAGTGAAATGCTCTTATATTATTATCCTGTAATTGCTAATGGACTTAGGGGTTGGGTTTTTTCTAATGGTGAAGAGGGCCAAAGACTTGCGCATAATCAACTTGTTGTCGGACAAAATAAGTTTGATAAGGAGGGGAAAACGTGCCCAGTTGGTTGAAAATGATTAAAGAACTCACTATTCGCCCTAAGGTACAGCAGATACGAAAACCTCCCGAGTATTCTTTTGACGAGGATATGAATAAGACTTTATCTGGGCAAACAGTGAAGGAAATCTTATCGAAGAGTAGCGATGTTGTATTCCGGGAATTTTTCCTCCAAGGAAAAGAGCGTATTCCTTGTATGCTAACAGCAGTCGATGGGCTGGTGGATAAAAATCAACTGGATTTCTTTGTTTTAAAGACACTGATGGTGGATTTGGCAGGACATCCCGAAATGGCCCAACTGACAATAGCAAATGTCGTTGATAAAACACTCCAGAGTATTCTTCCAGGCCTTGAATTTAGAAAAGTTTCTAAAATGGGAGAAGCAATTAATGCGATTTTGTCCGGAGATGCGGTTATTTTCTTCGGAGAGTCTAAAGAAGCGCTCGTTTTTGGGGCCAGGGGGTGGGCTAATTCTGGCATTAATGAACCCGTCGCGGAATCGGTCATTAAAGGTCCACATGAAGGATTTACGGAGACCCTTCGAATTAATACTTCTATGTTGCGGCGCAAGATTAAACACCCTTCCTTACGTTTAATTTCCTTAAAAGTTGGAGATTTAACGAATACTGATCTTGTGGTTGCCTATATGGATAAAATCGCAAGTCCGGATATTGTCTCAGAGGTTCTGAGGAGAGTGAGTAGGATTAAGATGGATGGGGTGTTAGGGAATGGATATATTGAAGAAATGATTGAAGATTTCCCCTATTCTCCCTTTCCGCAGATTGCCTATACAGAGCGCCCAGATGTCTTAGCAGGAAAACTTCTCGAAGGGAAAGTAGGTATTATTCTTGATGGAACCCCTATTGTTCTAGTGGTGCCAGCAATTCTAACTCAGTTTTTAAATGTGAATGAAGATTACTACCAACGGGCCATGACAGCAATCCTTTTTCGCTTTGTTCGTTATGTTGGCGCGATGGTTGCCGTCTTGGCCCCTAGTGTCTATATTGCAGTTACGACGTTTCATCAGGAAATTATACCGACAGATCTCTTAATGAGTATATCGGCAGGTCGTCAAGGAGTGCCTTTTCCGGCCCTATTAGAGGCCTTGATTATGACAGTTGTTTTAGAAATATTACAAGAAGCGGGGCTCCGCTTACCAAAACCGATTGGACAGACAATTGGTATTGTCGGAGCACTTATCATGGGAGATGCGGCAGTGAAGGCCAGTTTGGTGAGTCCTTTGATGGTTATCGTCATTGGTATTACAGCTGTAGCAAGCTATGCTATCCCCTATTACGATTTAAGTCTGGCCGTTCGGCTCACTCGCTTTCCACTAATGATTCTAGCGGGAGTTCTTGGTTTTTTTGGAGTATCTGTCGGTCTTTATGCAGGCCTAATTCATCTCCTAAGTCTCCGTTCTTTTGGAGTGCCGTATACTAGCCCGTTTGCCCCGTTGCGAATCCGAGCTTTATTGCAAGATACGCTTGTACGGGCACCGTGGTGGGCAATGAAACGTCGTCCTCAACTTCTAGACGTGGATGAGCCTAAATCAGGAGGGAAAGGTAAAGGGTAACATGGAAAGAATCTCGCCACATCAATTTTTGACATTAGGAGCGGCTGTACTAATGGGCGGAACCTTTCTTCCCCTAGCAACCTTTGTGACTGCAGCTGGTGGACGAGATGGCTGGATGACGGTTTTACCGGGATTAGTCGTGGCAATTCCTTATGGGCTGATGATACTTTCACTTTTGTCAAAGTATCCGCAGAAAAATTTATTACAGATTTCTGAAAGATTATTCGGGAAATGGGTAGGGAAAATTATAGGTGTTATTTATATGATAATTTCGGGTTATTATGGTGGATTAATGTTAGCTGTCATCGGGCAGATCTTTGAGCAATCAATTATAGCGTTAACGCCTCGTTGGGTGTTTTACTTAGGTGGTCTGATGCTCGTATTTTACCTAGCTGAAAATGGAATTGAAGTATTTGCTCGTTTTTCTGAAGTGGTCTTTCCTCTGATCGTAATCGCGATGGTTTTGAATATTGGTCTCTCAATACAAAGGATTGAACCAGGTGAACTTATGCCTATTTTAAGCGAGGGATTAAAACCACTAATTTTTGGGGTGCTCAAAGTAATACCATTTCCAATGGAATATATCCTCTTCTTAGCGGGAATTATTAAGTTTCTACCTTCTGGTAAACAAGCGTTGGTACATTTGAAGGTTGAGGTCTGGCGAACTGTTTTCCTGGTAGGAATTTTAGATATGTTGGTAGTCTTAATTCAAATTCTTGTCTTTGGACCACAAGAAACAGTTCGTTTGAGCTTTGGTTTACTTGTATTAGGAAAGATGGTGGAAATAAGTCGGACGATTGCTGGAGTTGAGTCTTTGTTTATGATGGTTTGGCTTGGAGCTTTAGTAATAAAAAGTTGTGCTTTTTTTTTCATGACAACTTGGGCTCTGGAAACCGTGTTAAATTTGAAAGGGTTAAAATGGAGAGTTGCTGTGAGTGTCATATTTTTAGGAATTGCGTTCGGATTTTTGAGAGGGACTTCTTTAACGAAGGAAGCTTCAATCGTAGAAAGTTATCTAATCTTGCCCTTTGCATTCGTCTGGATTCCGACCCTTTGGGGGGCTGCGCGCTGGAAATGTGAAACAAATGTTCGGTAAAATTGAACTTAAAAAAGGGCTGCTGAAGAACCCTAACAGGTGGGAAAGGGGGAATAGAAATGGTCGAAAGAATCTCTCCGCACCAATTCATGATCTTAGGGTCAGCCGTACTCATGGGTACTACGTTTCTCCCTATTGCATCAATGGTTACAGGAGTCAGTGGGAGGGACGGCTGGATGACCGTTTTACCGGGATTCGTCGTGGCAATACCTTATGGTTTAATGGTGCTTTCTCTTCTATCAAGGTACCCTAGCAAAAATTTGTTGCAGATTTCAGAAATAATTTTTGGAAAATGGATAGCAAAAATTATTGGCCTTATTTATATTTTAATCACGGGTTATTTTGGCGGTTTGTTACTGGCGCAAGCAGGAGATATCTATGAGCGTTCGGTAATGCCCTTAACCCCCATAGGGGTGTTTTACTTAGGCGGATTATTACTTGTATTTTATTTAGTTAATTCTGGAATAGAAGTTTTTGCGCGCTTTTCTGAGGTAATATTTCCAGGAATTGTAATTGCTTTAATTTTGAATATGGGTCTTTCCATACCGCGGGTCGAACAGGGGGAACTTCTGCCTATTTTAAGTGAAGGATTAGGACCACTTTTTGGAGGAGGAGTCAAAGTAGCCCCATTTGCAATGGAATATATTCTTTTTATAGGCGGACTCCTTACCTTTCTGCCTACCAGTAGGAAAGAGCTTGGACAATTAAAGACAGGCGTCTGGCGAGCTGTTTTCTTGGTAGGAATTTTAAACATGTTAGTTGTCCTAATGCAAATTCTTATCTTTGGACCCACGGAAACGATTCGTTTGACTTATGGTTTACTTGTATTAGGGAAGATGGTGGAAATTAGTCGGACGGTTGCTGGCGTTGAGTCCTTATTTTTGGGTGTATGGCTTGGGTCCCTAGTCATAAAGATCAGTGCGTTTTTTTTCACAGTGACTTGGGGCTTAGAAACTGTTTTTAACTTGAAGGGATTAAAATGGAATTTAGCGATCTCTATAGTATTTATGGCGATTGCTTTTGGATTTGTAAGGGGCGCGTCATTATTTGCTGAAATTGGGTTTGTTGATAATTACCTCATTTTGCCGTTTACATCTGTTTGGATCATTACCCTTTGGGGAGTCTCGCGCTGGAAGAAGGGAGCAGGCGTTCAATGAAAATTAAGGGAAGCCAAAAACGTAATCTAGGGCTAATATTGAGCTTAATTATCTGTCTGCTGTCTTTATCGGGATGCTGGGGGAAGACGGAAGTAGAGGAATTGGCTCCCCTCATCGGGGTGGGATTAGATCTGGGGAAAAAACCAGGGACTTATCTGATTACTCAACAATTAGCAAGGCCTAAGCAAGGTGGGACAACTGCTGCAGAAGTTGAAGACCGGACATTTAGTATTGAGGCCTCGAGCGCCAGAGAAGCGTATGAGGAGGTTTATAAAATCTCAAACCGCATTCCGTTTATGGGTTCCTTGAAGGTGATTGTTATTGGTGAGGATGCCGCAAAGGCCGGTTTTAATGATATCTTAGATTTTAACCAACGTTATTCTGAATTTCGTCGGTCAATGTTCTTGGTTTTAGTCAAAGGAGAAGCGCAAAGTTTCTTGAATTTGAAATTGCGCAATGGGCAACTGCCAGCTATGAGTATTAAAAATCATATGGAGCAAGGAGAAAACTTATCGACGTTTCCGACAGTTCGTTTAGGACACTATCTAACCGTTTTAGGGACAAAAAGTACGGCCCCAATTATCCCGGTAGTTAACAGTATAAAGTCAGGAAAAGGTGGTATTGAATACAAAGACGGAAAAAATGGTGAAGAAATACAGATCCAAGGTGCGGGGGTTTTAAGCGGAGATAGACTAGTCGATTTTCTTACGGACAAAGAAACTAAAGGGTATATGTGGCTTGAGAACAATGTTGTCCATCGCTTAATTAACACGGTAGGCATCGGAGAAAGTGGGGTTAACTTTGGTGGGCAAGTCCTGAAATCCACGACAAAGTATAAAGTGAAAGATAATGATGGAACAATAGAGCTTCAATATCAGGTCAAAGCAAGCATTGCAGTTGATGAGGTTATGGGTTTAAAGAAACAGCTTTCAGAAGCGGAATGGATAGATCTCATGAAAGTGGCAGAAGAGAGTTTTGCTAAAGAGATTGAGGAAGAATGTCTGCTTTCTCTTAAGAAACAAAGAGAACTGGGAATAGATTTTTTGGGAATTGGCCGACACATTGAACAGAGAAATTCTGCGTATTGGAAGACAGTGAAGGAGCAGTGGCAGGAGAAGATTGTGGATTTCCCAATATCGCTAGATGTGCAAGTCACAATACATCATGCGGGAATGTCAAGCGGCAGTGCGATGACTAATTAAAATGGAGAGAGGTAAGACTAGGAGTAGAAGTAAATAGGGGGAATATCAAGATGATTAAGACGATCAATACACAGTTGCCAAGCCCTACAGAGATTGATGGAAAAGTTAATGCTCAGGAGATTGTTCAGAACGAGGGAAGAGTTCTGCCAGTGTGTTATCGCTGTGCACAGGTTCCTAAAAATGGGCTATATGATGGGTTCCGGGTAGAGGGGATGTTTTTCTGTTCAGATTGTCAGCACGAGCTGTTCACCGCTGAACAAGACTCTCCCGAATATCAAGAATTTTTATTTTTAGTTAAAGGGCTTCTTTTTTAATCTTTGAGCCTATTTATAGTTTCATATATGTTATTTAGTAATTGATAGACAGGGGGATCTTTAATTATAAACTATGACCCTAAACTCTTATAATGTATCACATTGGATAAACCCGGGATGTTAGATATATCGCGGGTTAACCAATGTGGATGAAAAATTTCCTAACTTATGATAAAATGGATGGAATACCATGTGTAAGCTATATTATTAGCGTGGCAGGTCAGGTGAATGGGGGTTCATTGGTGGGTGATCTTGGAGAGGGATTGAGTCGTTATCAAAAACAAGGATTTTGCTCTTTCCATACTCCTGGCCATAAAGGTCGACAGGAGTTTTTTAATGGCATAGATTTTTTAGGTTTTGACTTAACCGAGCTTCCGGGACTCGATATGCTTCATTCACCAAGTGGGATAATTGCTGAGGCACAAAGACAGGCGGCGGGTATCTTCGGAGCGGAGGAAACATTTTTCCTTATTAATGGGGGAACGGTTGGAAATCAAGCGATGTTTCTCGCTTTAGAGGACACAGCAGATAAACGCGTTGTCGTGGAGAGAAGTTCCCATCGTTCCGTTATGTCGGCATTGGTCTTAAGCGGATTGAAACCAGACTATGTTATGCCTACAATTCATCCGGATTTTAACCTTCCATTAGGGCTAAACTTAGAGAAGCAACAGATTCCTTGGCAAACGGTTTCTGCTTGTCATGTCACGTACCCCAGTTATTATGGAACAGCCTTTGAGTTAAACCAACTATTAGATGAAAGAATGCGTTTGGGGTTTAATACACCGATTCTTGTTGATCAAGCACACGGGTCGCATTATCTGGGGCCGCTATTTCCCCCAAGTGCTTTAAAGCTTGGCGCAGATCTTGTCTTACATAGTTGTCATAAAACGTTAAGTGCTTTGACTCAGTCAGCTATGCTGCATGTTCAAGGGCATAGAGTCTCTCGTAGCCATTTAAGGCAAAGTCTTGAACTCCTGCAATCCTCAAGCCCGAGTTATTTACTTCTGGCCTCGTTGGAACGGGCTGGAGAATTTGCTCTGGATTTTGAACGTTGGAGGTGTCTTAAAGAAGAAGTTGAAGTGTTACATCGAAAAGTGGAGAACTGCCTCCGTATTCTCTCTGAAAAAGATGTTGGGTCTTATGGTATTGATAAGGTAGATTGGTCAAAAATTTTGATTAATACGTTAGGGTTGGGTGTTTCTGCCCCTCGCTGTGTGGAATATCTGAGAGAAGGTTACGGTATTGAACCAGAGTTATGGGATGAGGAAAACATTCTCTTCATGTTAGGAATCGGGAACATGCCGGAGGATATCCGATGGCTCACGAAGGGGTTAGAAAGTTTAGTAAGTTTTGCTCATTCAGTTCACTCTGCTGAATCAAGAGAGCGAATGGGAAACGATAAGTTTATAATTCCACCTTTGCCTCATTTAGTGCTTTCTCCACGGGATGCTTTTTTTGCTCATAAACGTCAAATCCCTCTTAAGGAAAGTTTAGGTCATATTGTTGGAGAAACGATCTCACTTTATCCACCGGGGATTCCGGTCATTGTGATGGGTGAACAAATGACCCACGAAGTGCTGAGTACGCTACTCGCTGCGAGAGAGGGGCGATGGCAAGGTTGGGACGGTTTTGCAAGCCAAACAATTTGGATTGTCGAGGAGGGGTAAAGGGTGAAGATGGTGATTGCGATTGTTCAGGACAAGGATGTCGGTGGACTTCTGCAATGTGTGACACGAGAGGGATTACGGGCAACGCGTCTGGCAAGCTCGGGGGGGTTTCTGCGTTCGGGTAATACGACGTTGCTCTTTGGGGTTGAGGAGCAACGATTAGAAGGCCTCCTATCGATGATCCGCGGGACCTGTCACCAACGTGAGGAGATCTTGACGCAGGCCCAGCCTATCATGGGGCCAGTGGATACCCATATTCCTTTTCCGATAGAAGTCCCAGTCGGCGGAGCTACAGTATTTGTTTTGGATGTTGAACAGTTTTTTAAGGTGTGACGATATGAATCTACAGTTAGCACTTTTGGAAAAGGCGGCACGTGAAAACCGATTAGCACATCTCTTACTGTTTCATGGAGGAAGTGCTTTGCATCAGAGGGAGGTGGCTCTGCAGTTAGCGCAGACTTTAAACTGTAATCAGCCATCAGCGGAGGGGCCGTGTCGGAGTTGTTCAGCTTGCCGTAAGATTCTCAGCGGAAACCATCCGGATGTTTTATGGTTAAAACCGCTTAAAACGACGATCGGGATTGAGCAGGTCCTTACTTGGCAAGAAAAGGTATACCGTAAGCATTATGAGGGAAATTATAAAGTTTCTATAATTGAGCATGCTGATTCAGTGACGCTGCCAGCTGCAAATGCACTGTTAAAGGTCATTGAAGAACCCCCGGAACGGACGGTTATTATTTTAAGTGCCGAAAATGCGGAAGGAATTTTGCCCACAATACAGAGTCGTGCACAGCTTGTTTATTTTCCTAATCTTTCCGAAGAAAATTGGCTGACGGGATTAGGAGAAGTGGATCAACAAGAAGCTATTCAGGCTTTTCATTTAAGTGGGAAAAATCAGAATCTAGCGACTTCTATTCTTGAGCATGGTGTACCCATGGTGCAAGAATGGGTCGAGAAGTTTCGAACCGCGATAGAAGAAAGAGATTTCCTTCAACTCTTTTCTCTTTTCCCGATTGATAAGAATCAAGCCGTTCTTTATTTGCAAGTCATGGCAGTACAGACGCAAGAGGGTATTCAAAAAGGTACTATTCGTCCTTTTGAGCTTTTGGCGATCGGAAAAGCTACAGATGTACTACGACAACAAGTAAATCCGAGACTTGTGATTGAAGTGTTAGCATTAGAATTATTCCAACAAGGAGGGGCTCTCTGTGATTGAGGTTGTAGGCGTTCGCTTTAAACACGCTGGAAAAATATATTATTTCTCTCCGGGAGACCTTATACTTGCTGCATCTGATAAGGTAATTGTTGAAACAGCAAGGGGTATTGAATTTGGGGAATTGGTCATTTCCCCTCGTCAAGTTGCTGACGAAGAAGTGGTTCTACCATTGAAACAGGTCATGCGTAAGGCAACAATGGCGGATGAACAGTTCGTAGAACAAAATAAAACGAAAGAAAAAGAAGCTTTTCAAATCTGTTTAAAGAAAATTTCAGAACATCAGTTGCCGATGAAATTGGTTGATGTCGAATACACGTTTGATGGAAATAAAATTATCTTTTCTTTTACGGCAGAAGGACGAGTTGATTTCAGAGAATTGGTGAAGGATTTAGCGGCAATCTTTAGGACGCGAATAGAGCTCCGTCAGATTGGAGTACGTGACGAAGCCAAAATGCTCGGGGGAGTCGGTTCTTGCGGACGAATTCTTTGTTGTACTTCCTTCTTAGGAGACTTTGAGCCAGTTTCGATAAGAATGGCTAAAGATCAAAAACTCTCGCTTAATCCAACTAAGATTTCAGGAATTTGTGGTCGACTCATGTGTTGCCTTAAGTATGAAAATGGTTGTTACAAATCTGAAGATAAGGAGCATTGCGCACGTCATAACGCTCAAGATGGAGAAAAGATGCTTGAAGCTTCGGATGACCTGAACCCTCGTGCGGAAAGCGCCTTCTCGGCTAAACCCGATGGGAAAGTGCAACGCAATAGGAAAGGGGAAAAGCCCAAAGGAAAGAGTGAGAGAGTATGAGTCAATTGACCCAGGCCCTTACAGAAGTGGAAGAAAAGTTGCGTTCTCTTCTCGAAGAGGTTAATCGTTTAAAGCCTTATGTTCAAGCATTGGAGGAAGAAAACATAAAGTTAAAACGGGAATGGACCCTTCCTGAAAAAGAAACTGAACGTGTTATAGCCAATGCTGAACACATTCAAGGCGTCGCCCATGATAATCTTGAGCGCCTGTATCAAGAAGGCTTCCATGTCTGTCACCTGCATTTTGGGCAACCGTTAGAAGGGGATTGCCTGTTCTGTATGGGCTTTTTGAGGAAAGATTAATTAGCCATGAGAATTTTCGAATAACAAGGAGTCAAAAGTATGTTGGCTAAAGGCACGTTGTATGTATGTGCAACGCCGATTGGAAATTTGGGTGATATCACAGTTCGAGTGTTGGATACATTGCGGGAAGCTGACTTGATTGCGGCTGAGGATACACGGCATTCTCGAAAGCTTATGCAACACTACCAGATTACTACCCATATGACCAGTTATCACGAGCATAATGAAAAGAAGAAATCCCTTGAATTGGTGGAGAAACTGAAAAGCGGTCTAACGATCGCGCTTATTTCTGATGCGGGGTTACCGGGGATTTCAGATCCGGGATGTGAAGTTATTCGTCTTTGCCTTGCAGAGAATATTCCGGTCGATGTTTTGCCGGGACCTAATGCAGCACTTACGGCTTTAGTGTTATCGGGAATGCCGACGGAGCACTTTGCTTTTCACGGATTTTTGCCTGCTACAACTGGAGCAAGGAGAAAAGACCTTGAGAAACTGGCTAACCTTCCTCAGACGCAGATTTTTTATGAGGCACCTCATCGTTTAGTGGCGACTTTACAAGGAATTTCAGAGTGTTTTGGGGAACGGGATGTGGCGGTTGTACGCGAGTTGACAAAATTACATCAGCAGGTGCATAAAGGAACCGTCTTAGAGTTAAAAGAAGCCTTTGAGATGACAGCACCAAGAGGAGAGTGCTGTATCGTTATTGCACCGTATGTTCCTTCTAAGCCAGTTGGAGGGCCTGAAGAATGGTGCCAAGAAGTCAAAGAAGGAATTAGCCGAGGGTTGAGTAAGAAAGATGCCATGAAAGAGGTGGCGAAGCACTATGGGGTAAAAAAGTCAGAGGTTTACCAAGCGCTCCTGGATGACTAACAGAGATCGGGGATCAGATGCCAGAGGTCAGAAGGAGGTTGGAATCGTTGGCTACGCAATAGTTAACGCTTTCAGAAGATAAAAAAAGAAGGCCTTGGCGGCCTTCCGAGTATTGATGAATCTGTCAGTCGGGGGATTTTTTCTATGTAAGTAGTTTAAAGACTAAACGGCTTTTGAATCAACGTTTCCGGTCACGGTTTCTCCCATGGCCACTGCACATTCACGACAGACATTCTTGCCATGAAAAAGTTGAATATCACTTGCATTACCACAAAATACACAAGCAGGCTCATACTTTTTAAGAATGATCTTTTCCTGATCCACATAAATCTCCAGAGCGTCTTTTTCGTCAATACCTAAAGTACGGCGAAGCTCAATCGGCAAAACAATACGACCAAGTTCATCTACTTTTCTCACGATTCCAGTTGATTTCATCATCTGATTGACCCCTCTCCCTTTACAACAACATTCGACAGGAAACTACAGACTTATGATACCAATCGTTCCATTTAAAGTCAACCAATTTTTTTTCGAGTTTTTGTTTATTGTATACCCAATAAACAAGATAAAGGGTCCTTACATATAAATTTTTAATTGTGGGAATACTTGACAAATCTGAGTTCCTATACTACTAATCAAGATATTAAGATGGGAGACTTAAAGGTGAAATATTATATAACTACTCCGATTTTCTATCCGAACTCAAGCCCGCACATTGGAACAGCTTATACAACGGTTGCAGCAGACGTGCTCGCCCGTTACCATAGATTACTAGGGGATGACGTCTACTTCTTAACTGGTACGGATGAAAACGCCCAGAAAATTGTACGAACGGCGGAAGCACATAATACAGACCCTAAAATTTATGTTGATGGCGTGGTTGAACGCTTTAAAGAATTATGGAGAGCCCTAAATATTTCCAATGATGACTTTATCCGGACAACAGAGGAACGTCATCAAGATGTTGTCCAAGAAATTTTTACCAAACTATTTGAACAAGGCGATATCTATAAATCAGAGTATTCGGGCTGGTATTGTACTCCTTGTGAAACCTTCTGGATGGAAAACAAATTAGTTGAAGGTAAATGCCCTAATTCGGATTGTGGTCGAGATGTGGAATTACTGAAAGAAGAAAGTTACTTCTTTCGTCTTTCAAAATATCAGGGTGCTTTGCTCAAATTTATTGAAGACCATCCAGAATTTATCCAACCGATTTCCCGTCGCAACGAGATGCTGCGATTTATTGAGGGTGGCTTAGAGGACCTTTGTGTTTCACGAACTACATTCCAGTGGGGGATCAAAGTGCCTTTTGACCCAAAACATGTTGTTTACGTATGGCTAGATGCTTTGATTAATTATATTTCAGCGCTGGGCTACCCTGATGGAGAAAACTATAAACGTTACTGGCCCGCTGATGTACACATAATGGGCAAGGATATTGTGCGTTTCCACGCTGTAATATGGCCAATTATTCTGCTTGCCTTAGATATTCCTCTACCTAAAGTTATTTATGGTCATGGTTGGTACTTGAGTAAGGAAGGCGGCAAAATATCGAAATCGCGGGGAAATGTGCAGGATTCCTTTGAGTTGATTCAAAGATATGGCTCAGATGCCATCCGTTATTTCCTGTTGCGTGAAATGCAAGTGGGATCAGATGGTACATATTCTGAAGATAACGTGGTCGAACGCCTAAACAGTGATCTGGCCAATGATTTGGGTAATTTTGTATCTCGGAGTCTGGCTATGGTGGTCAAGTACCGTAAAGGGATTGTTCCTCGTCCTGGGCAAGAAGGCGTACAAGAGCGGGAATTAAAAGAATTAAGTCGGGAAATCAAGAATACCGTCGAGAAAAGCCTCGAAGTACTCGATCCCGCTCGAGCACTCGAAGAAATTTGGCGATTTGTGGCACGTTGCAATAAATATGTCGATGAAACGGCTCCGTGGTCCCTTGCCAAACATGAGGATCAGAGAGAACGCTTAGACACAGTTCTCTATACATTTGTGGAATGTATACGAGTTATGGCCGTTTTGACGGCTCCATTTATGCCGGGATTAGCACCTAGAATCTGCGCGCTCCTTGGCAAAGATGAGGGGATCATTCGCTGGCAGGAAGCGGACCAATGGGGTATATTAGAGCATGGAATTCAAGTGCAAAAGGGAGAACCACTTTTCCCGAGAATTGATATTTCTCAATTTACAACGGCAGAGGAGACGAAAACATTGGATTTGAACCAAAATCAAAACCTAGACCTAGACCTAAACCTTAGCCAAACTCTAGCACCAAAAGACACCATCGAATCTGTTCCAGCGCTCGAATTTGAGCCTATCAAAGAAGAAATCAGCATAGACGATTTTGCCAGATTGGATTTGCGTGTTGCGAAGATCCTAAGTGCAGAGAAAGTCGAAAAGACAGATAAACTTATGAAGTTAGAAGTCGAGGTTGCTGGTGAAGTGCGAACGGTTGTTTCAGGTATTGCCAAACACTATCTTCCAGAAGACCTTGTAAACCGATATGTTGTATTGGTCGCTAACTTGAAACCTACCAAGTTGAGAGGTATCACGTCACAGGGCATGATATTAGCGGCTTCTCAGGGGGAAGTGTTGGAAGTCCTTATGGTCAACAAAGATCTTCCCGGTGGAGCACGGGTTAAATGATCTGGGATACACATGCACACTTAGACGATCTGAGTTACGCAGAAGACTTTCCAGAAGTTATCAAGCGAATACAGTCAGCTGGGATTACCCGGGTGACGAATGTGGGATTTGATCTCTCTTCCTCCGAACGATCCGTAAAGTTGGCTCGCGACTACGACTTCATTCATGCTGCAATTGGTATACACCCACACAATGCCGAAGAGGCAACAGATGAAACTTGGGCTAGACTCTTATTCTTGGCAAAACAGCCGAAAGTGTTGGCCTGGGGTGAAATCGGGCTAGATTATTATCGCGATCTGTCTCCACGTTCGATTCAGAAAGAGGTATTTATTCATCAGATCAAATTAGCAAATGAGGTCGGCTTACCAATTGTCATCCATAACCGTGATGCCCATCAGGATGTTTTGGAGATTGTAAAGGCTAATCCTCCTAAGTATGGCGGCGTATTCCACTGTTATTCTGGGTCATTGGAAATGGCAAATGTTCTTTTGAATTTAGGATTCTATCTTTCTTTTGCTGGACCAGTTACGTATAAAAACGCTCGTCATGCGGCTGAGGTGGCAGGCCATGTTCCGATAGATCGGATTCTCGTAGAGACAGATTCCCCATATTTGACTCCCGAACCACGACGTGGAAAGCGTAATGAACCGACTTATGTTCGAGAAATTGTTAAGAAAATTGCGGAGATTAGAAATTTGACTTTTGAAGACGTTGCTTCTCAAACTATGCGTAACGCAGAAATTATTTTTGGGCTGGGGAAATAGGACCTTCGCAAGAAGGTTCTTTTTTTATTTTATTTCATAGGTTTTGTTAAGGGGGGATAAAATGTATTCGCTACCGATTACCACGTATTCTGATTATTGGCGTGCTACCAAAGTATGGAGCTCGTACTTAGGCGGTTTGGCTATGTTCGCTGCCGGTACGCGGTATTCAACGCTGGGTCCCCAAGATATAACGCAAACATTGCAAATGCCTATTCAACTGGCTACACAACCATCAAATACAGGTGAATTAGGTTCTTTAGATTTCAGGCAGAGGGCATATAGCCAAGGCACACTCAGTCGGGGAATATCAATTCAAGTTAGTAGAGGAGCATCAAGCCAAAGTACAGCTAATCAAGAAGCGAATGATCAAGAAGCGAATGATCAAGAAGCGAATGATCAAGAAGCAGATGATCAAAAAGCAGATGGACAAGAAACATCGGGCCGAGAATTAGAAGATAGGGTAACCAGTAGAACCCAGGTGGAAGAGAAAGAAATTCCCTTTGACACACTATATCTAGAGTCCGATAAACTTCTTCCAGGTATGAGCCAAATACAGGAAGAAGGCGAAAAAGGTTTGGTGCGTCAGGTAGTAAAGACGTTTGAGGTCGGTGGACAACCCATTGACCAGCAAGTTCAAT
>NZ_AGAF01000273.1 GCF_000224515.1 Desulfosporosinus sp. OT
TGTCCCTCAAATCTTAAAACACTATTAATATTTCGCGAATTTAGTGAACAAGAGAGATTATATCGTAAAGTTACAGGTTCGTCAATAGTTAATCCTATGTAAATATATGTTAATCTCAATGTTGCTTAATATTTCAAACCATTCTCGATTTTTATCTCAAATTATAGTTGTTCTGAGTGTATCTAAGACCATAGTGAATATTTTTACCTTAATTATCGTAGAGTATCCTGTATATCTCCTTTTAATCAAATAGTTCAATCGATTTTTGGAGGGCACAATGGAAATTAAACCACTAAAGGAACTCAAACTATATGGTTTTAATAATCTTACAAAAACCCTTAGTTTTAACATGTATGATATCTGCTATGCGAAATCAACGGAGCACCGTCAGGCCTATATTGAATACATTGATGAAGAATACAATTCAGACCGTCTTGCCCGGATTCTTACAGATGTAGCTGATATCGTTGGAGCACATATTCTAAATATAGCCAAGCAGGATTATGATCCTCAAGGGGCAAGTGTCACTATGCTTATTTCTGAGGAACAAGAAAAAGAGCCTCTATCTGGAGCTGAAGCAGTAAATCTAACGGGTCCCTTGCCTACGGCTGTTGTTGCTCATCTTGATAAAAGCCATATCACCGTTCACACTTATCCAGAAAGTCACCCCAATAAAGGGATTAGTTCCTTTAGAGCAGACATCGATGTCTCAACTTGTGGTAAAATTTCTCCTCTAACAACGCTAAATTACCTCGTCGACAGTTTTTCTCCAGATATTGCTATTGTTGACTACCGAGTTCGAGGATTTACTCGAGATCTGAATGGTAAGAAATTTTTTATTGACCATAAAATAAGTTCCATTCAAAACTATCTGTCCACAGAACAGAGAGACCTGTATCAAAAGATTGATGTTAACGTCTATCAGGAAAATATCTTTCACACTAAGATGATCTTAAAGGACTTTGATTTGGATAATTACTTGTTCGGCATGGCCAAGAAAGAGCTCCTGCCTCGAGAAAAGAAGAAAATCAAACAACGATTAAACAAAGAAATGGCAGAAATCTATCATGGCAAAAACATCCCAAAAGTGTAATGCGTATATCAGCCTAAAATTCGATTGATCATTTCCCAGAAATAAAAACGTACCTTTGGTGTACCTAATGTGGAGCTTGCTGTCCGTTTTAGCGGTTGATCTATTAATTTATTATTAATTGGAATACCCGGCTTTCCATCAACTTGAACAGCCGTAGAATGATCAATATCAATAAAGCAAAGAGGCGGGAAAAGCACGCACCACCAGTTCGATCCTCGCCCTTCTCCTATCACAACACGTAATGCTTCATAGTCTCCAGCTGGTAGCACCAATGAGCCATAGGATTTCGTAGGAAAGCTAAAATGACCATACTCTGTATGCACCAAATAATCCTTACCCCAAGCCTTCACTACCGAACGTCCAATATCCTCCATATTAGGTCTAATTTTTTTAAGAATTTGCCGTGATTCATCTAATGATTTAGAAACTGCTAGCTGAGGAGAAACCGCTTTTAGAATGGCATCTCTAACAGCTCGCTTCAACGCTTGATCCTGTTCACTATCCGAATTCGCGAGAACGTGAAACCGGATCAATTGATCTGGTGTTGAAGCGAGTGTCTCTTTATCAGAAGTTTCATTGATATTAGAGGGCTCTATCACACGTCCTTCACTGATAGGCCCCCAGAAAGATCCAATTGCTAAAATACCAATCAAAACTATAATCCTTACTACTTTCATAAGTCTAAACCTCTCTCTCCTGAACATCTGTATTAGCTCTCTTTATTAGAGTTTCTTTAAGGCATCTTATACTCTGATAATAGTCTGTACAGGAATGTGAAGATTTAAACAAAGTAGCGAAGTTAAAATCCCTAGCTCCTCATTTAAAGTTAAGGAAAACTAGGGATTTTTTCTACACAATAGTGTGCAGTTTTATGAGCTAAACTTTTTCAGCATTTTAATGGTTTGAACGTGCATACCTTCATGATACATAGAAAATGTAAGAAATTCGCCAATCGTCTTTAAGGTCAAACCTGAAGGCATGGTTAACGGGTTGACAACAGCTTCATCCAACCGATTAAGTAATTTTTCTTTGATTCGATTTGTTTGATCGTCTAATAATTTAATTAACTCCGATAATGTTGGTGGTTGTATCTTCCACTCAGAGGGTTTAGTATCCTTTCCAAACAAATCTGTAAATCCGTCCGGCATTTGTATTGGTTCTTGTGTGAAGCCGAAGGCAAATCGTTCTTGAACTAGATAAACATGACCGAGATTCCAGCGGATGTTATTGCTAAACCCTTCAGGTACAGAATCCACTTGGCTTTCACTGAGTTCCTTCACTGCGTTAATTGTGTTAGTTCGTACGACCTTTAGTTGATTAAATAAAAAATCTTTCAAATCTATCACACCTCCAAGATTATTATATCAAATTATAATCAAGTATCACATGAAACTTGGCTGTTTCCAAAACCCTAGGGCGAATGTAACCTAGTTACCCAGATACTTTGGGCCACAGATGGTCGAGTAGCCCTGCTAGGCGATCCTTTCGTTTTGTTCCTGCTCCTTATTTGGAATAGGAAATAGTATAAAGAATGTTGTCCCTCTAGGAGTAGAGTCAATGTGGATCTTAGCGTTATGAGAGTCTGCAATTTTATAGCATGTTGCCAACCCCAACCCAGTTCCATTATCTTTCGTCGTGAAGAAGGGAGTTCCTAGTTTACTAATATTTTCTTGGGAAATTCCACAGCCCTCATCGGCAATTGCAAGCACAACCTTGCCTTCATGTGAATAAATTTTAACAGTTAGACAACCTCTCTCCTGCATTGCTTCCAGTCCATTGCGGGTTAAATTAAGAATCAGTTGGGAAATCTCTTTGGTATTTAGCTCTAGGTTGGGAACCTCAGCTGGAATGTAACAGATTTGTTTATTTTGGTTAAAAGCATCGGCTTCTAAAAGAGGATATAAATTATCGAAAATATTGTTAAGGTTTTGGGATTTCAACTCAGTTTGTTTTGTTTGCGCCAGAGAGAGAAATTCCGTAATAATTGAGTTTGCACGATCTAGTTCCGAAATCATTAGCTCAAAAGTAGATTTCTGAGCTTCATAATCAGGTTTTAAACTTAACAGTTGGAGATAACCACGCACAGTAGTCATCGGATTCCTTATTTCATGTCCTATTCCGGCGGCTAATTGCCCCACAAGGTTGAGACGATCAAGTCTAGCAATTTCGATTTCTGTTCTCTTACGGCTTGTGATATCTCGGAAATAACATGTCATTCCAGTTTCTGTAGGGTAAGCATTTACCTCAAACCATTTATTGCCTAAAGCCTCAGAAATAATTTCAAAATAAACCGATTTATTTTCGTTCATTACTTCCTGGTAACGTAGTAGGGCGGCATCATTGACCTTAAATACTTCCGTCATTTTTTTGCCCAACAATTCATTACGAGATTTACCGAAAACTATTTCTCCTGCACGATTAATATAGGAGAACTGCCAATTCCTATCAATAGCATAAAAACAGTCTGTCATACTTTCTAGAATAGAGGCCATTGCTTCTTGCGATTTAATCAACTTCTCATGTGCTAATTTTCGCTCAGTAACGTCCGTATAATAAACGGACACTCCAAGCGAAGAGGGATATACATTAACTTGGTACCATGTGTCTTGATGTAAGAAACTAAGATATTCAAACGTCATGGGTAGGTAATCATTCTTTGAATTCTGATAATTTAGTTCGAGAATAGATCCCTGGACTTGAGGGATTACATCCCATAAAACTTTACCTAAAAGCTCTTCTCTTTTTTTTAGTAATAACTCCTCTGCCTTTTTATTAACAAATGTAAAACGCCATTGATTATCCAGAGCATAGAAGCCATCGGGCATATTATTGATAATATCTGCAATAAGCTGGTTACTTCGAGAAAGTTCCGCTTCTAATTTTAAGTGTTTACTGAGTTGTTCAACCCTTTCTGTTTGCATTCGTTTAATTTCAGTAACATCGTTAACAATTGCTACACATGCGTATTTACCACTAGGCATCTGGAAATTAGACAAGTTAGCAGCAAAGTGTCTTCCATCTTCTGTCGTAATTTCTTTGTGTTGTTGTTTTGTTGTATCCAGCCAAGTTGAATCGGAGTCCAGTAATAGATTGGGGTGTTCAATATAAGGGTAACACTGGAGTTGCGTCTTTGTATTTTTACTGGACAGCATGGGGCCAAGGCCATCAAAAATTATTATATTTAACGGACTGCAGTTAACTATAGCGTTCAGCATTGCTGCTTTAGCAAAAAATTCATAGGTCCAGAAATAGAAGTTAAATATTATGGTCGTTGCCAACGGAGTTATAATTAGATACGGAGCGGCAACAACTCCAAGAACCTTTGCCAAATTACTCTTCCACGGAGGAATAAAGGCAATTATGAGTATTAAAACACACGCCATGACAATGCCAATTACCAACCAAAACAATACTTTCTTTCCATTCTGGTTGTTCCTTAAATATCTACCTAAGATACTTCCAAAACAGGCAAAAGTGGTAATGCTCGCAATACCGCCCATCGAACCACTTCCGCCCACATTATACCGGTATAGAGAACTAATCAAAGCAGCTAACAATGCAGTTATTGGACCACCTATAAAACCAGCCATAGTCATGGTAATATGTCTAAAATCGTAAAATCGGCCTTCGACAACCGTAATTCTACCGTGCATTACAAAAATCGTAATCAGACCAAACATAATACCTAGTATGTAAGGCGAGTATTTTTTGTTGAGTGATAGGTCTGTCCAAATAATAAAGCCGCAAAGAAATAAGACCACTAGAACATTAGTGACAAAGTTGTAATACAAATACAAGCCTCCTTTAACCGTTAATATTAGTTAACTATTTCAATTGTACCTCCACTACTGGCAGAAATTTGTCGTATAACAATAATTTTTTAATGTTAATTTGTAATAACTTAGCTTCATATGTCAAAGATTACATTGCAAACCATTAGTTCGTATGAATTTATGTAATTTAAAGTAGCAACTCCTAAAATGAAGACAAGTTTTCTCTTATTAACCACTTCTATTTTTAGCCAATAGCATTATAATTATGACTGCTAATCGTGATCATCATCAGTACCCCTACTAATCGTGATCATCATCAGTACCCCTACTTCTTTTCTCTCGTAAAATTTTAATATAAAGAATGGCCTTCGCCTTAAACAGCGAAGGCCCCTTATTATATGTTATTCTCCTCCCACCAAAGAATATTAACTGAATTAATAGTATCCACTAATGTTGTATCACAGGATTTGAATAGTCACTCGTATTTTGATCTGAAATATTAGCATTAGCCCATGAAGTATCTAATTGATCTTGAAATGTATTCTGGTCTTGAGCTATTTGAACCTTTTGAGTTAACAAAGATGAATCAGACAATGAAACGACTGCTTGAGCAGTAGTTATGCCATAGAGAATATTATGCCATAAGGCATTATAGTGACTTTTTGTCATATGTGGTTTACTTGAGAAAAGTTTGGCCCGTTGACCAAAATTATATAAGATGCCCCAAGACATCGTGCCGGCAAAGGCTCCCTTAATAATATGGTGATCTTTCCCTGTGCGTTTGAGGATTTGATAGATTGGTATCCCAAGTGCCGCACCTGTAACCATGTGTAGAATCTGTCCAAGCGCGAAATTCTCTGCGCGGTTCGTTCTGACGCCCCTCATAATTATCGAACCTGAAAGATGTCCATAAAGCATATCGGTCTTATTGGTTCTCCATAGTAAGAGATTAGATATATCCATTGCCATTGTGCCTATTAGACCCCCTAAAAGGCTTATTATCAAGGAATCCTTTAGTTTAGCTCCTCGATTAACTACATTCCATATATTTCTAATTCCCGCCAATTTACTTAAAATAATATATTTTGTAAAACCCATTACTGACGACCTCCTTCTTTATTTCATTATCACTATATTTATTTACCCGGCCATTACGTTTTCTACTCTGGAAATTTTTTTATGTAATGAAAACAATTTAACAATAAAAGGGCCTTTGCGTAAGCTGCAAAGACCCTTTATTTCTATGTAATTGGCGGAGAGAGTGGGATTCGAACCCACGAGAGCCCTCACAGGCCCTACTCGATTTCGAGTCGAGCGCCTTCGACCAACTCAACCATCTCTCCATATATAGAAAACTTGGCTTACGCCTAGCCTTCATGCTCCGATAACTGATTCAACGCAATTTCCTGAAAAACATTTTTAAGATATCAACACATTCTTCTTCCAGAACACCTGCGACAATATCTACGCGGTGATTCCATAACTTGTAGTCCAATACATTCATTACTGAACCTGTAGCTCCGCCTTTTAGATCCATCGCGCCATAAACAAGTTGCTTTAAACGGGACTGTAGAATAGCTCCAGCACACATTGGACAAGGTTCTAACGTTACATATAAGACAGCATCGGATAAACGCCAACTCCCTAATGCTTCAGTCGCTCGTTGTATCACTAAGACCTCAGCATGAGCTGTTGGATCGTTTCTCAGCTCCTTTTCGTTATGAGCTGCGGCGATTACTTGACCATCATGAACAATAATTGCTCCGATCGGAACTTCTCCTTGTTCAAAAGCCATTTGAGCTTGCACAAGCGCAAGCTGCATCCAATCTTGATGAAACATATATACCTCGATTTTGGTGACCCCGGGAGGAGTCGAACCTCCGCAAGACAGGGTTTAGGAAACCCCCGCTCTATCCGCCTGAGCTACGAGGCCTTGTGATTGTCAAAGAAAATTTATTTAGATAATCATCTGAGGTAAGG
Organism: Desulfosporosinus sp. OT; assembly: GCF_000224515.1. GTDB lineage: Bacteria > Bacillota > Desulfitobacteriia > Desulfitobacteriales > Desulfitobacteriaceae > Desulfosporosinus. The sequence continues at coordinate 6,847 of NZ_AGAF01000273.1, forward strand.
TAGGTAAAAATCGCCTACAAGTAGCTAAATGTGCGATTTTCGATCCTCGAATATCGCACATAACATTGATTAAATGGTGCGCTCGGAGGGATTCGAACCCCCGACATTCAGATTCGAAGTCTGACGCTCTATCCAGCTGAACTACAAGCGCAAAAGTAGTTGAAAGTCCATAAGAAGTACATTTACTCGAACATCGAGCTTCGAACATCGATTTTCGAAATTGGCGGAGGGGGTGGGATTCGAACCCACGGACCCCTTACGAAGTCACCGGTTTTCAAGACCGGCTCCTTAAACCGCTCGGACACCCCTCCAAGTTAAACAACCGAAAATTAGTATATCATATATATTAGATAAATACAACTAAGTTTCTGGTATATCACTGTATTTATCTAATGGGTAAATCATCCAACCCATCATCCAATATATTCAACACCCATATAAGGCCGTAGTGCTTTAGGAACACGCACCTTACCATCATCATCCTGGTAGTTCTCCATAATAGCAGCAACCGTACGCCCAATGGCTAATCCGCTGCCATTTAAAGTATGAGGATACTCTGGCTTATCTTTAGGACCTCTTCTAAAACGGATGTTAGCGCGACGAGCTTGAAAATCTTCAAAGTTACTACAAGAAGAGATTTCTCTATAGGTATTGAAGCTCGGTAGCCACACTTCCAAATCATATGTTTTCGCCGAAGTAAACCCGAGATCACCTGTTGATAACGCCATAACACGATAAGGAAGTTCTAATTCTTGAAGAATACTTTCAGCATCTCTAGTCAACAATTCAAGTTCTTCATAGGAATTCTCAGGTAAGCAGAATTTAACTAGCTCTACTTTGTTAAATTGGTGTTGGCGAATCAATCCTCTGGTATCCCGTCCTGCAGAACCAGCCTCAGAACGAAAACATGAACTATAGGCACAGTGATGAATCGGCAATTGACTTCCGTCTAAGATTTCTTCACGATAAAGGTTTGTGACAGGCACTTCTGCCGTAGGAATCAAGAAATACTCTGTCCCCGCAACTTTAAATGCGTCATCTTCAAATTTTGGAAGTTGACCTGTACCAATCATTGAAGTGCGATTAACCAAGTATGGTGGAAGTATTTCTGTATATCCCTTTGAGGTGTGTCGATCAAGCATAAACGATATAAGGGAACGTTCCAGCTTAGCACCCAAACCTTTATAAAAGGTAAAGCGTGCACCTGTGACTTTAGCTGCTCTGACGAAATCAAAAACATCCAATTTTTCGCCGATCTCATAATGAGCTTTTGGCTCAAATTCAAAATGGCGAGGGGTTCCCCATGAACGAATTTGAACATTAGAGTTTTCGTCTGGACCAATTGGTACCGAAGCATGAGGGATGTTGGGGATCTCATAGAGCACTCTTTCCATCTCTTGCACAATGTCTACTGATTTTAGTTCCAAATCTTTAATAGTTTGACCGACCTCACGCATTTCTAAAACAAGACTTTCTGCATCTTCCCCGGTCCTTTTCAAGCGCCCAACTTCTTCAGAGACAGTATTGCGACGGGCTTTTAAAGTCTCAACGTCAAAAAGCAATTTACGTCTATCTTCTTCTTGTCTTAAGAAGTTGTCTAAACTAATTGATACGTGACGCTTTTCCAAAGCTTCCTTAACCACTTCAGGGTTATTACGAACAAACTTAAGATCCAACATGTTAAAAAAACCTCCCATGCCAATAGAGAAAAACTTGGCTGGCGCCCGCGCGAAGACACTGTCTTCGCACGTATTAGCCCTTCTTGCAGTATACAACGAAAGTTATACTTCTGATTACTATAAAAAAAACTTGGCTAGCGCCAAAGCGCTGGCCAAGGATGGCCGAGTGTCCCTGAAGCCATGACTCAAACAAGACATCCGATTTAGAGCGCCGCCAAGACTCAAACAAAGATGTTCGAGTTTAAAACACCGCCCGAAGACACTGTCTTCGCACGTATTAGCCTTCTTGCAGGATGGCTAGTGTCGTGATGGCAAGGCGACGTGACGGCAAGAAAGGACCCACGGGCGCTAGCGTAGTCTTTGTTGAACTTATATGCGGTTATGACACGTTCTTACTTCGTCCAATGTTCATCAATCATATCCAGAAAGTATTTATGGACCCTTTGGTCTGGGGTAAGTTCTGGATGAAAAGCACTCGCTAATAGATTTCCTTGTCGGGCAAAAACTATCTTGCCCTCATACTCCGCCAAAATACCCACATTTGGAGCTACCTCCTGCAGATAAGGAGCTCGAATAAATACTGCTCGTAAAGAATTAGAGCCCATGGCAGGAACAGAAAGATCGGTTTCAAAGCTTGCTACTTGCCTACCAAACGCATTTCGTTCTACGACTGTATCCATCAGGTTCAATGAATATTGATCACTGTTAATAATAGTTTTACTAAGGAGGATCATGCCTGCGCATGTCCCAAAAATAGGTAAATCCTTAGCTCCAAGCTCCTTGATCTTTTCACCTAGTTCATCGATCATTAACAGTTTACCAATAGTCGTACTTTCCCCACCTGGAATAATCAGTCCATGAATTCCTTCAAGATCGCTTGTTTTTCGTATTTCAACAACATCACAACCTAATTGCTCTAAAACCTGCCGGTGCTCGCGGAAAGCGCCTTGCAGCGCCAAAACGCCAACACACTTTTTCATTTTTACCAACCCCGTTCTTGCATACGCTGAGAATCAGCCAAAGTAGAAATTTCAATTCCTGACATGGGCTGTCCTAAATCTTTGGAAATTTCTGCAAGAAGTTTTGCATCCTTATAGTGTGTTGTTGCTAAAACAATTGCCTTAGCACGTGCTTTAGGATCACCGGACTTAAAGATTCCAGAACCAACAAAAATACCATCTACTCCGAGGTGCATCATCAGTGCGGCATCGGCTGGCGTAGCAATACCACCTGCTGCAAAGTTAACAACTGGTAACTTTCCGTGTTCGGCGACATATAAAACCAATTCATAAGGCGCGCCCATATTTTTGGCAGCTGTCATCAGCTCTTCTTTTGGCATTAAGGTTAATGAACGTATATCGGTCATAACTGTACGCATATGTCGAACGGCTTCAATAACATTACCTGTTCCAGGTTCGCCTTTAGTACGAATCATTGCGGCTCCTTCTCCAATTCGACGCAATGCTTCCCCTAGATTACGACACCCACAAACAAAGGGCACTTTAAAGTCATGCTTATTAATATGATAAGCATCATCTGCAGGTGTTAATACTTCAGATTCATCAATATAATCAGCACCTAATGCTTCTAAAATTTGGGCTTCTACAAAATGCCCTATGCGTGCTTTCGCCATGACAGGAATAGTAACCACTGCCATGATACTTTGTATGATTGAAGGATCTGCCATGCGGGCTACTCCACCTTCAGCCCGAATATCTGAAGGGACACGCTCTAAAGCCATTACGGCACATGCTCCAGCCTCTTCTGCTATAATAGCTTGTTCAGGAGTCGTCACATCCATGATGACGCCACCTTTTAGCATTTCTGCGAGCCCTGTTTTGACCTTCAAAGAACTAATATCAGTCAATTTTATTTCCTCCTTATTTTAAAACAGTTAACATTAGAGTGGCTTAAACTTCATCTTAAGTATGATTAATTTCTTTAGGATAATATGTCAACTCGTTTTTAGTTGCCTATACCATTATTTCATCATCAATATCGGGTTCTTACCTTCGACATGGTAACACTTAGCGCGAATTTTGTCAATTTAATCATCTTCTTCGGAGCCATCCAGATCTTCGGTCACATCAATTCCTTCTTCATCTTTCATCAAAACCTTGGCCATCGCTACAACAGTACTTGTGCCGGTTCTCATGGCCAAAACCCCTTGTGCGGAACGACCTTGATTAGAGATACTTGAAACTTGAATCCGGAGCATAATGCCGTTATTCGTAATGACCATTAATTCATCTTCTACTTGAACAACCTTGATTCCAACCAATGAACCTGTCTTCTCATTCAGTTTCATAACAATGATTCCCTTGCCTCCACGTCCTTGAACACGGAATTCATTGAGATAGGTACGTTTAGCAAACCCGTTTTCACTCATGGTCAAGAGCTCGCCTTCATCGCCGATAACATCCATACCGACAACCACGTCGTTTTCATCAAGTGTAATCCCTTTTACCCCTCGGGCTGTACGTCCCATGTATCGTACGTCAGATTCTGCAAAGCGAATCGCTATTCCATTTCGTGTAGCAAGAAGAATATCATCTAACCCCTGGGTTAGTTTAACACCAATAAGCTCATCACCTTCATCAAGGGTTAAAGCAATTAGTCCATCACGCCGTGATGAATCATACTCTTTCAGTGCAGTCTTCTTCATTATACCCTTTTTCGTAGCGGTAATTAGAAAATAATCGGAACTATATTCTTTTATCGCCATGACTGCCGTAATCATCTCATGCTGGCTTAAATTCAGAAGATTTATAACCGCAGTTCCTTTGCCAATTCTACTAGCCTCTGGAATTTCATGAGCCTTTAAACGGTACACTTTACCCTGAGATGTAAAGAACAGAATATGATGATGCGTTGTTGTCGTGAAAAGATGTTCCACAAAATCTAGTTCTTTTGTAGCCATCCCATGGACACCTTTGCCCCCTCGGTTCTGACTCTTATAAGTATTCAGAGGCAATCGCTTAATATACCCATAATGGGTTACCGTTACTACTACGTCTTCTACAGCAATGAGATCTTCTATATCCATCTTGCTGACATCAACCGTAATGCGCGTCCTTCGTTCGTCGCCAAATTTATGATTGATTTCAGTCAGTTCAGTTTTAATTATCCCAATTACCATACTTTCCGAGGCAAGAACCGCTTTTAAATAGGCAATGGTATTCATCAGTTCTTGATATTGGTTTTCTAATTTTTCCCGTTCAAGCCCAGTTAAACGCTTTAACCTCATATCAACTATAGCTTGAGCCTGCTTTTCACTTAAACCAAAACGAATTGTAAGATTTTCTCGAGCAGTCGCCTCATCAGCGGAAGAACGAATGGTTTCTATAACCTCATCAATATGATCAAGGGCAATGCGCAGTCCTTCGATGATATGCGCTTCTGCTTCCGCTTTATTAAGTTCAAATTGGGTTCTCCGAACAATAACGTTCTTTTGGTGTTCTATAAAATAATGAATCATATCTTTAAGTGTAAGAGTCCTCGGCTGCCCATTTACCAAAGCAAGCATATTTACGCCAAACGTATCTTCTAACTGAGTATGTTTATAGAGTTGGTTCAAAATGACTTGCGGATTGACATCACGCCTTAATTCAATCACAATACGCATCCCTGATCGATCTGATTCATCTCTCAAATCAGTAATTCCATCTAGTCTTTTATCACGCACAAGCTCAGCTATTTTCTCAACCATTCTGGCTTTATTGACCATAAAGGGGATTTCTGTCACGACGATTCGATTTTTCCCTGTTTTCTCCATAGGTTCAATATATGCCTTTGCCCGTGTTTTAATCGAACCTCTCCCTGTTGTATAGGCAGACCTAATTCCTTCATAACCCATAATTGTTCCGCCAGTTGGAAAGTCGGGACCTTTGACATAGTTCATTAATTCATCAATTGATAACTCTGGGTTATCAAGTAGGGCAATAGTTGCTTCTATAACTTCATTTAAATTATGAGGAGGAATATTCGTTGCCATTCCTACTGCAATCCCTGATGAACCATTAACAAGCAGATTTGGGAATTTAGCAGGTAATACAGTCGGTTCATCTTGTTTCTCATCATAGTTAGGGGTAAAATCGACGGTATCCTTATCAATATCAGCCAACATATAGGACGCAATTTTCGCCATGCGAAGCTCAGTATAACGCATAGCAGCCGCAGAATCTCCATCAATAGAACCAAAGTTTCCATGTCCGTCAATGAGCGGATAACGACTAGCCCAGTCCTGCTCCATTCTTACCACAGCATCATAAATTGAGCTATCCCCGTGAGGGTGAAATTGACCCATACAATCCCCGACAAGACGTGCTGACTTACTATAGGGTTTATTAGGGGTCAGACCCATCTCATGAAGGGTATATAATATTCTGCGATGCACCGGTTTGAGCCCGTCTCGAACATCGGGCAAAGCACGGCTAATGATAACGCTCATCGAATACTCAATAAACGATTTTCGCATTTCATCAGCAATTTCAACAGGAAGAACTTTTCCTCCCAGTATTTCATCCGACATGAATGAGCACTCCTTTAAGCATCTATATTACGTACATCTTTAGCATGGAGATTAATAAAGTCACGGCGCGGTTCGACTTTGTCTCCCATTAATACCGTAAACATTTCTTCAGACCTAATAGCGTCTTCCATCGTTACCTGTAAGATTGTGCGCTTTGCTGGGTCCATTGTTGTTTCCCACAACTGTTCTGGATTCATTTCTCCCAAGCCTTTATACCGCTGGATTTCAACTTTATCTTTACCAATTTTCTCAAGAATTTTACCAAGTTCGAAATCCGAATAAGCATATTGAATATCTCTCCCCTTCTTTACCTTAAAAAGAGGGGGTTGCGCAATATAAACATAATGGTTTTCGATTAAAGGCCGCATATAGCGATAAAAGAAGGTTAGTAAGAGTGTCCGTATATGGGCACCATCAACATCAGCATCTGTCATAATGATCAACTTATTATAACGCGCTTTTTCTATATCAAACTCATCGGAAATTCCTGTGCCCATTGCGGTAATCATCGCTCGAATTTCTGCATTTTCCAATATTTTATCCAGTCTTGCCTTTTCCACATTGATGATTTTCCCACGTAGAGGCAATATGGCCTGGAACCGTCGATCTCGTCCTTGTTTGGCAGAACCACCTGCGCTGTCACCCTCGACGAGGTACATTTCACACAGATCCGGTTCTTTCCATGAACAATCCGCAAGTTTACCAGGTAGAGAAGTTCCCTCTAAAGCACTCTTACGTCGTGTCAACTCCCGTGCTTTACGGGCAGCATCACGCGCTCGGGCTGCTTGAACAGATTTATCAATAAATTTTCTGGCGATCGCTGGGTTCTCCTCAAGAAAAGTACTTAATCCTTCTCCCGTTGCAGAGTCCACAATACCACGTATTTCACTGTTCCCCAGTTTTGTCTTTGTTTGCCCTTCAAACTGAGGGTCAGGCACTTTGACAGAAATCACGGCAGTTAATCCTTCCCGGATGTCATCTCCGGTCAGATTGGAATCAGCGGCTTTAATGATATTATTTTTACGGGCGTAATCATTAACCACTCGCGTTAAAGCAGATTTAAAGCCAGCCTCATGAGTTCCTCCTTCTTGGGTATTAATATTATTAGCATACGAAAATAGATTTTCAGCATACCCGTCATTATATTGCATACTGACTTCAACCTGAACATGATCCTTAATCGTTTCAATAAATATTGGTTGAGGATGTAGGCAATCTTTGTTTTTATTAAGATAACGAACAAAATCCTGAATTCCACCTGTATGTAAAAACGTTTCTTTAACGTTAGTCCTTTCATCCGTTAAGTTAATTGTTACACTTTTATTAAGAAAAGACAGTTCTCTTAGGCGATGCGCTAGAATATCAAAATCATAAACTGTGTCTTCAAAAATATCTGGATCTGGAATAAAAGATATCTTTGTCCCACTGCTTTCAGTAATTCCGATATTAACCAAATTCGAGGTTGGTTTTCCAATCGCATACTCTTGATGATAGACATGTCCGCCTTTAGATACCTCTACAACCAACCATTTTGATAAAGCATTCACAACACTTAAGCCTACTCCATGTAAACCTCCAGAAACTTTATAAGCACTTTCACTTCCACCGAATTTTCCACCAGCGTGTAATACCGTCAAAGCTACTTCAACTGCGGGTATACCTGTTTTAGGATGTATATCTACTGGAATCCCTCGACCATTATCTACAACGGTGATGCTATTGTCTGCATGAATAAAGACATCAATTTGATTACAAAAACCGGCTAAAGCTTCGTCAATACTGTTATCGACTATTTCATATACAAGATGATGAAGGCCTCTGCTACTCGTCGTACCAATATACATACCGGGACGTTTACGAACAGCCTCTAGTCCTTCAAGAACTTCGATTTGCCCTGCATTATAACTATCACTAGGGTCCTGAATTTGTTTGTCTTTGTCTTCTTGCAAAGCTGTTTCCTCCCAATAAATACCTTCAACCTTATTATTGTACACTAAATAGTTATCTGTTTCAATTTTCAAGCCCGCGGGACGCAGTGTGACACGAACACGACGTCTTACGTAAGCAAAATCAACAAACTCCTTGAAAGCAATCAATCATGAATATGGGTAGCGCATTGAGTTCCTTATCGTCACGCACCTAGCCATCCTGCAAGAAGGCTAATACGTGCGAAGACAGTGTCTTCGGACGATGCTCTAACCTCGAACGTCTTTGTTCGAGTCTTGGCCGGCGGATGGTGCTTTTGGCACGATAATCTCCAGTGGAGAGTATCGCCGAAGCCGCGAATCCCGAAAGGAATGCTTTCCGGCGTAGGATGAACCCCGCTCCCCTATAGAAAGGAGCTTGAACGGTTAGTTTGCTCTACATCGTGAGACCGAGCACTATATCACACAAGTTCTCCCATATTAAGAGAAGAACGCTTGAATAGAGTTATAGAAGAAATAGGTGATAAAAAATATTCTTGAGACGTAATAATTAATGTTTTCTCCTTTCCTGGTGCAGAAATGTAATTAATATTTTTATTTTTTTTGATATTATCTAAGAATTTTTCATTATTTTTACCTTCTGTAGCAGTTTCTAAGTCGATGATAGCAACTACTTTATCCTTTTTAACCAGAATATCACCACCAAGATGTAAATACATTTACGGTTTCCTCCTTATATGTCCTTGCTCTACATGGTATATTGCGCCTGACTCAAGATTCGGTTCAGCGCTTGTCATAGTTAATAAGGTTTGAATGCTCGATGATTCAATAAATTTTATTAAGTAGTCTCTCCTAAAGCTATCTAATTCAGACAATACATCATCAAGTAAGAGGAGGGGGTATTCTCTTTTTTCCTGATGAATAATTTCTAATTCAGCAAGTTTCAAACTTAAAACTAACGATCTTTGTTGCCCTTGTGAAGCAAAGAGCCGTGCTGGTTTATCATTTAAAAGAATTTGTACATCGTCACGATGTGGCCCAACGAGTACCATTTGACGTTCTATTTCCTGTTCTAGCTTATCGTTAAGTAATTGAGGAAATTCAGAGATAGCTTCATCTATATTTTTCTTACCCAAAGCTATATAAATAACCTCCATCTTTTCTTTCTGAGAACTTAGGTTAGCATAGATTTGATCAGCTACATCTTGTATTCGTAGCGTCAGATCTGTACGATTGCGAATTATTTTCTCTCCTAATTCGATTATTTGTTGATTCCAAAGTTGCAATTGAGAATATTTAAGTGATTTTTCGACATATGTTTTCAAGAGTGCGCTTTTTTGCTGTAAGACTTTATTGTAAGCATTAAGAATACTTACGTGACCTGGACGCATTTGGGCAATATGCAAGTCTAAAAATCTCCGTCTTTCTGAAGGACCTCCTTTTATCATCACAAGGTCATCTGGAGAAAAGAAAATTACATTTATCGTTCCAACAAAATCGGATAAACGTTGACAAGGTATTTGATTTATTTTGACCATTTTCTTTTTATCTCGATAGTGGCTCTCCAAAAAAATTTTATGGTGAGCTAGTAAGAAGTCGCCATAAAGATGGAATTCACTTTTTTCCCAGCGCAAGAGTTCTTGTTCGCGTTGTACCCGATAAGATTTACCTGTAAGAAGGTAATATATTCCTTCGATTAAGTTAGTTTTTCCTTGGCCATTATCTCCAACTAATATATTAGTTCCAGGCATGAACTGTACTATTTGATCCTGATAATTACGAAAATTTTGTAGACGTAATTTATTAATCATCATAATTTAAATTAAGACGTTCGAACCGGCAGTACAAGATACAGATAATTTGGATTATCTAAAGGACGCATAACTCCTGGACTAAATGGACCGGAAAGTTCAAACATAATTTGTTCGCTGTCAATGACTTTCAACGCATCAATAAGAAACTTAGCATTGAAAGCAATCATTACATCTTTTCCTTCCATTTTTATCTCTATTTGCTCCGATATTTTACCTAATTCAGACGTTTGGTCAATCCTTAATTCGGTTTTTTCTACATTTATCCTAATAATATTGGCTCCACTTTTATCACGAGAAAGCAACGATGCCCGTTCTACGGCTTCTAAGAAGCTTTTTAAGGATAAATTCACTTTAGTTTCACATGTCTGAGGTATAACTTGTTTGTAGTTGGGAAATTGACCTTCTATAAGACGAGAAACTAAATAAATGGATCCAAATTGGAATACCACTTGAGTATCACTAGAACTGATAGTCAAAATTTCATCTTCATCATGTAAGAGACGATAAATTTCTGACAAAGTTTTAGCGGGAATAATTCCACTAAACTGTAATTCTGAGGCATTAGGCATTTCTGCAATGCTATAA
>NZ_AGAF01000272.1 GCF_000224515.1 Desulfosporosinus sp. OT
GGGGTTGAAGTTTCCATGTATACGATCGATGGATTGAAATTTACAGAATATCTTAAAATGGGACCGTTGAGATTAAGAGAAATCCTCTATACTTTAGAAACAAAAACGATCTCTTTCCCTAAGGTTATGGAAGAGTATATCGAAAGTAAGATCTATTTGCTTAAGCCCAAACTGAAGAAAATGCCGATCAAGAACTTTATTGGACTGGGTGGTTATCTGAGCACAATCTTAGAAATGTGTCATTTGGAAAATCAAACCTATCTTAGTAAGGAACGTTTAGAGGAACTCTATCTCCAAGTCCGAGAGATGAATACTGACCAGATGGTTGAGGCGTTTAATATTTCATCGGCTAATGCCGAATTATTATTACCAGCGATTTTAATATTTCATAGCTTTTTAAGCAAGACAAAAGCGATGGGTATCTATGCACCCATGATTACCAACCGTCAAGGCATTCTTTATGGACTTATTGATAAGCTCTACGAAATACCCAGAAGAACAAACGC
>NZ_AGAF01000271.1 GCF_000224515.1 Desulfosporosinus sp. OT
CCTGGTCTCTCAAAACTAAACAACAGCTCGTTCCAATGAGTTGCCGATCCCTCGGCTTGAGTCCTAAGACTCTAATGATCTCTCTTCGAACTCAGTCTTTCAACTTTATTCTCTAAGAGAATCGACCATTAGGATTGTCGTTTAAAGCCTAAGCTCTAAACAGTTCTCCTTAGAAAGGAGGTGATCCAGCCGCACCTTCCGATACGGCTACCTTGTTACGA